>CAZXRM010000029.1:0-12453 GCA_964642595.1 uncultured bacterium | reverse complement strand
ATAAAGGTATTGATGTTATGCGCAAAATTTAGTATCATAAATATAGATATTTTTTGTCTTAACTTGTTTAATGATAATTTGGGAGAGATGGCCGAGTGGACGAAGGCGCATGACTCGAAATCATGTTTTGTCGTAAGGCAAACGGGGGTTCAAATCCCTCTCTCTCCGTTTGCCATTTACATTTTTCAAAGGAGTATTTTATATGTTTAATTTTACAAATAAATTATTAAATCTTACAATTTTATCTTTTTTTATTTTCGTTATTGTCGCTTCCGGCAATCAATTGATTATTGATAAAAATCATAAAAGATTGATACCCAATCAAGGGCAAACGATTAACAAATTAATTCGCAAAGCAACTAAATACAAAGGAAATGTTATTCATAATAATAAGCGAGTGCAATTCAAAACCAATCAAACTGATACACTCAAAGTATTAGCACTGCGGGTCGAATTTCTTGAAGATTCTACCCCATTGACATCCGGCAATGGGAAAATGGATTTAATCGGATTTTTGGCACCAGACAGCGGACTTTTTTATGACCCACCTCACAATAAAGTCTATTTCGAACGCCAACTCCAAGGAATGAAAAACTTTTATTTACTGAATTCACTTGGAAAACTTTATCTTGATTGCACGGTTATGCCCAACGGAAATACCGATTGCTATCAACTTCCACATCCGATGGAATATTATGGAGACACAATCAGTACTGAAGGTATTGAAACCGGATTATGCCGATTAATGAATGATGCGATAAGAATTGCCGACCGCGACCCATCACTCGTCTTTGCCAATTATGATGCAATTATTATCTTTCATGCTGGTGCTGGTTTACAAAGTGATATTCGTAATGACAGTCCCTTTGATTTACTTGCTGGCACTATTCCATCTGAAGCTTTACAATCCTATCTCGGAATTTCTTTTATTCCTGCGGATGAAGGACAAACTCATATATACTCAGCAACAATTTTGCCGGAAATGATGCGTCAGGATACTCTTTATGAAGGTCAGACCAATATTCTGGGAATGACTGGCCTCGCCGGCACTTTGTGTCATGAATTTGTGCATGTATTAGGTGGTTATGACCTTTATGATGTAACTGGCAATTCGATGGGAGTTGGTGCGTGGAGTTTGATGGGATTTGGCGGCTGGCTCGGCGAATGGTCAGCCGGTGCGCCACCCGGCGTAATTCCTGGAATGCTTGACGCATTTCACAAAGTCTATTTTGGTTGGGTTGAACCTTTAGTCGTAAACATACCTAAAGAAAGTATCCCGATATTTGCCGCAACAATGGATTCGACAAGATTTACTATTCGAGGCGATAGTTTATCACCACTTATTGTCAAAATTCCAATATCACAAACTGAATATTTTCTTATTGAGAATCGTCAGACTGACTTTCGGAAAAAAGATACAATAGTCGTTGATACTGAAGATGGTGTCTTAATCTGGATTGAAGATGGTGAGTATGATTTCTTTTTACCTGGCTCCGGTATATTAATCTGGCATATTGATGAACAAGTAATTGCCGAATATGGTCCTTATAATGCAATCAATATCTTTCCCGAGCACAAAGGGGTTGATTTAGAAGAAGGCGACGGCATCCAAGACTTTGATAAATGGAGTGGCATTTCACAATTTGACTATCAGGTTTATGGCTCACAATATGACCCGTTTTATATCAATGGGTTCAATTCGCAATTCACCGATTCGACCGCACCCAATTCCGATGGTTATTATGGAAAAAGCTATATAAGACTTAATACTTTATCAACACCAGACACGGCAATGTATCTAAAAGTTAGATTTGGACTTTTACAAAATGGTTTTCCTAAAGACCCTGGACGATATGTTAAGATGTTATCCGCAACTTACACTGATTTAGACCAGAACGGAACAAGTGAAATAATCACATCAGATAGTGCTGGTCGGATTTTTACCTGGAATTCTGATGGCTCTTCTTACTTAACTGGTTTAAATGGTAGTTTCGCAAATATTCCAACCTCGATGATTGGTTCCGTTGCAGTTGGTGATGTTTGGGGAGATGACAAACAAGAAGTAGTTTGTGCCGGCGAAGATGGCAGAGTGTTTGTTTATCCTTATACCGGTATTCATTCGAATGCTTCAATGAATGCCAATGACCGAATTCTTGCTTCGCCGGTTTTAATTGATTTAGACAATGACGGAAAAAAAGAAATCATCGTCGGTGCATTAAATATGAACTTGTATATCTGGAAAGGCGATGGAACTAATTATCTGACTTTCCCGTTATATCTTGGCTCAGAATTACGCTCTCCGGTTTCCCTGACCGATACAATTAATCCGCAAATTGTCGTTTTGGGCAGCGATAACAAATTATTTCTAATTAACAGTGATGGAACTATTGCCAGCGGATTTCCCCTGTCCTTATCTAACAACGCCTTGTTAAACACTGTTCCACCGGTTGTTGGTGATATTGACCGCGATGGCAACAAAGAAATTATCGTATTAGTAAACACCGGTTTTAACTATAAACTTTATATCATTGATTTATGTGGTCAGATTAAATACACAAGTTCTGATATTATTCAAAGTCCTATTTATTCAGCACCATCACTAGTTGATATTGATAATGACGGATATTTAGAAATTATTATTGCCGCCAAAAATAAAATATATGCACTTAACTTCAACGGAACATTACAGACCAACTATCCCTTTAAACAGGATTCAACCTTTACCACAACCGAAGTCGTTGCTGGTTGGCTCATCACGGTTGATGTGCCATTCATTTTCACTTCATCTCCGATAACTTGCGATATAAATAATGACGGTTATTTAGACATTATCATCGGTTCACCTAAATATGGTTTATTAGGATTTAATGGACTTAACGGAAAACTGTTAAATTATTTCCCATTAGCCACTGTCGGTTCAGTAAGCGCAACACCTTTAATCATTGATTTGGATGAAGATGGAGATATGGAAATCACAGTCGGTTCAGACGCCGGCATATTTTATGTTTGGGACTTTCCGACAATAACGCAGGAACTTGTCTGGAACCAATACTTAAAAGATGGTTGTCACACTGGATTAATTTCTGCTCTGCCGCCACTGCCCACTCCGGAAAATATTGTCGTTAAGAATTTTTATGCTTATCCTAACCCGGCGGGCAAGGAAATTACGGTCCGTTATTGGCTTGGTAAAACACCAGGTAATGTCAAAATAAATGTGTTAGATGTTAATGGTAAATCAAAATACGAGAAAACTAACAGTAGTAACATTGCTTTGACTGACAATGAACAGAAAATCCCGCTGGATAACATTGCCAGTGGGATTTATATTTTAAGATTAGAGGTTAATTCGGACCAGAAAAAAGAAGTGAAATTCTATAAATTTGCAATTGTCAAATAATTCTCTTAATGACCAAAAGTCTCGACAAATTTCTGCCAGTTTTTATGATTTTCTCTTTATGTTTTATATCAAACACTAATGCGATTAATTACAACCAAAAAATGATTTATCACCGGATACAACGATTTGAGCAAAGAAAACGAACGCATAAATTTTCCCTTGCTACCCGCTCCCCGCTGCTCGCTACTTCTTTTAATATTATTAAAGATGATTTTCTTTTAAACGATGATGCGAATGGCGGAGCAAGACAAGAAAATCCTTCTTTAACAATCAGCCAATCCGGAAATGCCATAATAACCTGGACTGATTTTAGAGATGGCAATGCCGATATCTACTATCAAAGATTCGATTTTTCCGGAAATTTTTCTGGTTCTAATTTTCGTGTCAATTGCGATGCGGGAATGATGTGGCAGGGACAACCATCAGTCTCATCCGATTATTTGGAAAATTTTATCGTCGCATGGGAAGACCGGCGACTATTCAATTCCGATGTGTATCTTCAACGAATTAACAGTCTGGGTGTTTTGATTGATACTAATTTTCGGGCAAATGACAATACTGGAACTACTGACCAAAGAAATACAGCAATTATATATCTCCCTAATAAAAATTTTATCGTTGCTTGGGATGACTGGCGAAATGACTGGGGTGATATTTATGCTCAGCGATATGATAGTATTGGCAATCCATTAGGTGTAAATTTTAAAGTAAACGATGATGCATCAGGCAGCAATCAATATTACCCATCAATCGCATGCGACAGCACAGGAGAATTTATTATAGTTTGGATGGATGGCAGGCAGGGAAATTGGAATATTTTTGGTCAGCGGTTCAATAATAATGGACTGCCGGTTGGCAGTAATTTTCGGATTAACAGCGATGGTGGAAATACCTATCACGCTGACCCGAAAGTATCCTGCACAAAAAATGGTCAGTTTATCGTGACCTGGGAAGACCAGCGTCAAGGCAATAGTGATATATATTGTCAAAGATTTGATATTAATGGCAATCCTTTGGGCAGTAATTTCAAAGTCAATAATGATATCGGAACATCATCGCAACTTCTGCCGGATATTGCTATCGGAAATAATATTTTTGTTGTAACTTGGTCTGATAACCAAAACGGTAATTATGATATCTATGCTCAAATGTATAATATTAATGCATCCCCCATCGGACAAAACTTTAGGGTCAATACTGATTTTTCGATTTATGACCAGAGCGAATCAAGAATTGCATTCAATACAACAGGTGAATTCTGGATTGTCTGGAAAGACCATCAGAATATCAATAGCGATATTTATCTGCAAAGATTTTATGCCAGTGGTTCGCCAATCAATAACAATATAAAAGTAAATGATGATATTGCTAGTTCCCATCAGCGGTGCTCCTGGATTTGTCAGGATGGTTTTGGTAATTATATCGTGACATGGGAAGATGAACGCAATATCAACTGCGACATTTATGGTCTTCGATTTGACTCTTTGGGAAATACGCTCGGCAGCAACTTTCGAATCAATGATGATTTGACAAATACTGACCAGTATTATACATCAATTGCTTCTGATTTTATTGGTGATTTTATTGTTACCTGGACTGACGGTCGTAATGGTAATTATGATATTTATGCTCAGCAATATTCAAGTAGCGGATTTCCAGTTGGAAACAATTTTCGGGTGAGTGACGATACAAATCAATCCGCACAATGGTATCCAATTGTCAGTTGTGATAGTATTGGAAATTCAGCAATTGTCTGGATGGATTATCGGAATAATAACTATGATATCTACGGACAATTATACAATGCTCAAGCAAATCCGATCGGCAGTAATTTTCTTGTGAATGATAATACAAACAGTTCGCAATTATATCCGTTTATTGCCAGAAATCGCATCGGTAATTTTGTTGTTGTCTGGATGGATAACCGCAATAACAACTACGATATTTACGCTCAGCGGTATGACAATCAGGGCAATATGCTTGGTATTAATTTCAAGGTTAACGATGATATCACAACGAGTTCTCAGGGTTATCCGGCAGTTGCAATTGATAATATCGGAAATTTCTGTATTGTCTGGGAAGATGACCGTAATGGCACTACTGATATCTATCTACAAAAATATGATGCTAATGGTTTGGCAATTGGTTCCAATTTTCGGGTTGATGACGATATTGCTGATTTTGACCAATATTCACCGACTATTGCTTGCGATGAGACCGGTCGGTATGTCATTGTCTGGTGCGATTTTCGCAATAATGATGACGACCCGGAAATCTATGCTCAAGCATTTGATGTTAATGGCGCTCGTATCGGTAATAATCAATTAATCAATCAGCCTGATTTATTTCCGGCTAACAATCAATGGTTGATTGGTCAAAGTATTACTGCCAATAACCGTCGAATCGGATTTGCTTGGATTGATAACCGAAGACACAAAGGTTGGGACATCTATTCTAAAATCGTTGATTGGAATTATTTTTCCGGAATTAATGAAGATAATAACAAGCATCTCATCACATCCGGTTTAATCAAAATATCACCAAACCCGACCGCAAACAAAATATATTTTACGCCTGACCTTTCATCAATAAATGACATCAGTATTTATGATATTAATGGTCAAAAAATTAATTCTGTAATTAAGACAAAACAAAACATTGATATATCTAATCTAAAGCCTGGTATTTATTTTCTTCATTACAAGGTATCAGGAAAATCCGATATTAAAAAGATTGTTTTTACCGGGAGGAAAAATGTTAAATATTAGAAAGCTTTCTTTATTTATTTTGCTTGTTATCTTTACTCATACTTATGCTCAGGTTCAATCTACCAATACGCAACCTAATATAAAAGGGAAAACCGTCGCTGCTTCAATTTTATTACCCGGCTTGGGACAGCGGATTCTGAATAATAACCTTAAAAGCGAAGTTATGATGTGGACCGAAGGCGCAATCTGGTTATTATACGGTGGATTTCAATGGTATGGCAATTCCCGCAATCACGATGCGAAAATTTTTGCCGGTTGTAATGCGGATGCCAACACTAAAATCAAATCCGACAAATATTATCGTGCATTAGAGCGTTACGATAATACCGAACTGTTTAATGAAGATATCCGTCGCGAGGCGCGGGAAAAATTTCCGGACAACCCACAGGAACAAATAAATTACCTTAATCAATACGGATATTTTGGAGATTCGGTCTGGGATTGGAAATCTGACTCATTACGTTATGCCTATTGGGAAAAAAGAAAAACTGCCCGTGCCGCATTTACCCGTGCTGGTTTTGTGCTCGGCAGTGCTTTACTCAATCGGCTGGTCAGTGCTATTGATTGTGCGTTCTTTACTCCGGACAAACGAAACAAAATCAGTTTTGCCCCAAATTCTGACGGTAATGGTATCGGACTTTTATACCATTTAAACTTTTAAACTTTTGAACCTTCAAACTATTTAATATGCACATCGAAACTGATTTTATTGTTGTTGGCTCAGGCATTGCCGGTTTATGGTTTGCCCATAAAGTTTCTGAATACGGCAAAGTATGTATCCTTACCAAAAAAGAAGACACCGAATCAAATACTAATTATGCCCAGGGTGGCATTGCTGCAGCATTTGGCATTGACGACAATCCCGAAATTCACATTCAGGATACAATTCGTACTGGTAAAGGTTTATCCCGACCGGAAATTGTCAAGATGGTTTGCGAGCAGGGTCCAAAATTAATTCAGGAACTTTTTGAAACCGGTATAAAATTTACTACCTATTATAATTCATCTGGGGTGATGCGTTATGATTTGGGAAAAGAAGGCGGTCATACCCGCTCGCGCATTGTTCACGCCCAGGATTATACCGGCCGTGAAATCGAGCAAGGTTTGATTAAAACGCTGAAAAATAAGTGCCAGTTTTACGAACATAATCTTGTTTATAATCTTATTTTATCTGGTGAAAAAAATTGTATTGGCGTTCAAGCACTTGACACCCAGGTTGGCATCCATCGGAATTTTTTTGCTAAAGCAGTACTGCTCGCGACCGGCGGTGTTGGACAGGTTTATCTACACACAACCAACCCAAGCATCGCAACCGGTGACGGAATTGCCATTGCTTATAATGCTGGTGCGAAAATTGCTAATATGGAATTTATTCAGTTTCACCCGACCGCTCTGTATGGGCATAAAATAAACAACCGGTATTTTCTTATATCTGAAGCAGTGCGCGGCGAGGGCGGTCTATTAAGAACTCAGGATGGTAAAACCTTTATGGAAAAATATCACGAGCTTGGTTGTTTAGCGCCAAGAGATGTGGTTGCCCGTGCCATTGATAATGAAATGAAAAAAGCTAAACAGGATTATGTTCTGCTCGATGTTACGCATTTAGACCCCAAAAAAATCAAAAAACGATTTCCCAATATTTTTGGCACTTGTCTTGAATTGGGCATTGATATCACTCAGCAACCGATTCCGGTTGTCCCCGCAGCACATTATGTTTGCGGTGGGATTATGATTGATGAAAATGGCAAAACCGATATCCCCTATCTTTTTTCGGTTGGTGAATGCTCTTATTCTGGTTTGCACGGAGCAAATCGTCTCGCATCTAACTCACTGCTCGAGGCATTGGTTTTTGCTGAGCGGGCCGCAGTCTGTGCCCAAAATTATACAAGTCGCAAAATCGAAATCAGCGATAAAAATCTGATATCATTGCAAAATATAAACCTTCAGGATGATAATCAGACTATCGAATTGGCTGATAAACTAAAAAAAGTAATGTGGGATGGTGCGGGTATCGTCCGTTCCAATCAGAGGTTGCAAACCGCTCTCGAACAAATCCAAAACATCCGCCAAGAAGCTGATAAAGTATTGACCGTCTCACCCGGTTTGATTGAATTAAAAAATATGATTACAGTTGCGATGTTAATTATCCAGAGTGCCTTACTACGCAAAGAATCGCGCGGTCTTCATTTCAATGAAGATTTTCCTGGTACTGACGATGCAAATTACTTACAAGATACTATTTTAAAAAAATAAGAATACTTAACAATAACAATGGTTTTTCACTCTAAAATCTCCGCGTCCTCTGTTTCTCAGTGGCAAAAAATATTAGACCAGTTCACCAATTATTTAATGGTAGAACGAAGCGTCTCCAAATCATCCGCAACTTACTATGCTACTGATGTCCGCCAATTTTTATCATCATTACAACAATCAATAACAATAAAAAATATCAAAGAATCTGACATTGAAAATTATCTAAGACAGCTCCATTCCATGAAACTTGCCAGTGCTTCGATTGCCCGTAAAATAACTTCTTTAAAAATGTTTTTTCAGTTTCTGATTTCTGAAGGTACAATCAAATCCGACCCGACTGAAAACATTGAGATGCCTAAAGTAACAAAAAAACTTCCTTCCGTATTATCAATCCAGGATGTAGCAAAAATTATCAACTCGGCAAACACCCAAGACCCGAAAGATATGCGGGCAAAAGCGATATTTGAAATTCTGTATGCCAGCGGACTGCGTGCTTCCGAACTTTTATCATTGCAAATTGACGATATTTCGTTTACGGATGGATTTATCCGGGTTTTAGGTAAAGGTGACAAAGAACGAATTGTTCCTATCGGTAAACCGGCACTCGATGCATTAAGAAAATACTATAATTTTGGCAGGAGACAGTTGGTCAAAAACAAAGCATCGCCTTATTTATTCGTCAATGTCAATGGCAAAAAATTATCAAGAATGGGACTGCATAAAATACTGCAGGAATATGTCAAAAAGGCAAAAATTAACAAGAAAGTTACACCTCATCTCTTTCGCCATAGTTTTGCTACTCACTTATTAGAAGGTGGTGCCAATTTAAGAGCAGTCCAGGAAATGCTCGGACACGCCAATATCGCAACAACCCAGATTTATACTCACATTGACCGGGAGTACTTAAAAGAAGTCTATAAAACATTCCACCCCAGAAGCTAATTTATCTTGTAACCAGTCGGGTTGCCTGACTTTCTCTGCTCAATATTCAGTAATCTACTCGATTATTAATCAGGCGGATTAACTGGTTATCTGGTTAAAAATCCCGAGAGAAGTCAATAAAATCAGACCCTGGGGTATACCCCAGGTTATCTGCCGGACTCTCTACTGGTTTACCCACAGGTCAGCCCGATTGATTATTGACAAGGTAAACAAGCATATAACCTGCTACATCTGGTAAGGTATTTAGAATTTCAAAGGATTTTGGGTGCGACCCATACAACAAAGTCGCACCCATTAGATTTATTTATTCAACAATCAGTTTCAGTTCTGATTTGTTATTGCCAGTTTCGTATTTTAAGAAATAGACACCACGAGGAATTTTCAATTTACAATTATCAATTATCAATGAATAAGAACCAGGTCTTTTATTTTCATTAATTAATGTGTTAACTAATCGTCCAGTCGAATTATAAAGACTAATCGTAACTTTACCAGAAATTGGGACAGAATAATTAATAGTTGTTAGTTTTGTAAATGGATTTGGTGCAATTTCAAAATTGAT
The DNA here is from genome assembly GCA_964642595.1 of uncultured bacterium. Lineage (GTDB taxonomy): Bacteria > Hydrothermota > Tepidihabitantia > Tepidihabitantales > CAIPLT01 > CAIPLT01. Next base: position 2,531 of record CAZXRM010000029.1, on the reverse strand, counting down.
GTTAGACGTCAAGGTAACAGTCTTTGATACAAATGTTGGAACAATTGTTGGATATAATTTCCCAGTTTTTACATCCTCAACAATCTCAAATTTCCACTCTTCAGAATATTCGGATAAGTCATCTCCTTCAAAGGAACCGACTTTCCAGCAATAACTACCTTCACCAAGCTCGGTTGTTGTTGCATCCGTATTAACTGTATTATCGTCAATTACAGTTGTTGAACCATCACTTATTTCATCAGGTTTGCTATATGCCCAGATTTCTGGCGTTTTATTACCTTTAAGTAACCATATTTTGTTCAGAGCATATGCAAGTGCGGCACCAGTCTTTGGCGTTGATTTATTATGAAGTCTTGGTATTGTATCGCATGGTGTCCAAACCGCTTCTTGTCCTGGTGTATATCTCCAAAATTCATTTATACCGCCACCTTTTATTGCATATAAATATTCACCATCATTCGTAACTGCTCCACCATCTTTAACTTTTGTCTTCTTTTTTAGTATTTGCGGATGACGTTGCGGGATAGATTCCTTTTCTGACCACATTGAATCGTATTTATAAAATGCATTATATTTATCTCCGCCTTTTAGTGCATATATTGCATCTCCAAAAGCTGTTAAACAACTCCCATCTTTCCACTTTTTACTATTTAGTCCAGGTGGTGCATTAGCCAAAATTTCCCACGTATTATTCAATGTATCATACATAAAGAAGTTATAAGCATCTGCATTTTTTGCTCCCCCGGCTAATAAGTACACTTTCCCGTTTTTGTAAGCAAGTGATGTACCACCTTTTAATTTACAATATGGAAAATCTGGTTTCGTTATCCAAGTATCGCTATTTACATCATAAACCCAAAATTGTTGAGTGCTGTTTCCCTTAACTGCGTAAATCGTATGGTCACCATCAAAACAAACTGCCGCACCTTTCCCAGGGAATTTGTTATTGACAATTAGTGAATTTGATGGATACTTATAACCGAAAGGAATTGATGCTACATCAGACCATTCTCCTGAACTAACGCCAATTATGTATTTTTTGAAATTGTTTGTTTTTGTACCTCGAAATGCATATAAGACCGAATTAGATTTGGCATTGGAAATACCAACCATTGCTCCTCCGTCTTTGATATGTTGTTTCAAAGGTGACGGGATTGGAGGAAGCGGTGGCATTGATTCGTATTGTTCCCAACCGTAATTTTTGTTGACGATGATATTATACGAATCAGCATCTGCTACCGCATACCAGCTGAATTTAACTGTATCCGGATTAGTTAAAATAGAATCATTTACAGGTTTAATCAATACCGGTGCGCGTGGAAATATGTCTGCCCAGCTCGGTCCGATTCTTATTCCGTCCAAAATTAAACGAGGAGCATCAGCATCATTTCCTTGACGTAGAACAATGTTGTTAAAATAAACTGCATCACTATCCCCGGGTGCGAGAGGTCCAATATTTGGGGTAATTGGTTCGTTTACTGGCAAAGGATATGAACTTTGGTCAAAAACGAACAGACTTACTTCATCATTTGTATCCCCTGTAAAAAATTCATACTTTACAACAACGATATACGTACTATCATAGTTATATATTCCCGTGTAAGTTGGTGTTTCTTTAAATTTACTTAATCCAAATTTAAAATCACCAACAGAATCCTGAATATATACTCTGCTATTGAATATATTGCCATATCCTATATGACCAAAGAAATAGTCACCTGTAGTTTCAGCTTTTTCAACTTTAACTACAAATGAAGTATATACCGCCCCACTAGATTGAGTTGAAAAATAGTTTTCAACATCTTCTCCGGTAGTATCGATTTTGACCGCATTACCAATTCCAGAACTTTTATAACCAGGAAATGATAATCCAGGTGAAACAATATTTAATGTTGGTAATGAATCAGTAGAATATTTGTACCATCCGTGGCTGGTTAAAAGGTCACCTGCAGTGTAATTAAAGTTCTCTTGAAATAACAACGTGCTAAAAGCAAAGGTATTTGATATCAATAATGCTATTATAATACTTTTTACTTTGTTGTTCATTTTTCCTCCTCACAAATTATATTGGTGTCTTTGCACCATTTATAAAACCATAGGGATGATTTTTTACACCCTCGGATTATATGAGTTATTATTGCTGAAATTCAAAATTTCTCCAATACACTGGAAATTCATCCGCTAAGCGAATTATACATCTAACTTATTATTTGTCAAGTATTTTATCAAGAGTTCCATAATACAAACTCACCTTCAGAATACGGTAAAATATGATGTTTATGGAATACAGCATACGATAAATATTCCATTATGGGTCTATATTGTTAAGGGTAATGAAGTTTTCATCTTCTTTTTAAAACTATATAGAACATATAATTGTTAAAATATGAACTCTTATTCAATTTATTTGATTATGTCTTGATTTTATTACTCAATAATTTGCCCGTAAAATCCATTCAAATCATATTGTTAGTGTTTTCGCCACCCGAGTTAAGACAAAAACCAACTTTGATTCTATATTAGTTATAACT
>CAZXRM010000028.1:0-12597 GCA_964642595.1 uncultured bacterium | reverse complement strand
TCGTCTTCTCGGATTTGGGGATTATCGGAAATTTTTATTGCCAGCATTGGTAATTGATTTCCTGTTGTATAACCAATGGTATAAATTCGAGTAATATTAGGATACATTAATGAGGTATATCGCATCTCATCAATTGTTTCACCGTAAGTGTGATAACGCGGGTCAATACCGAATAACGAATGATAGAAAAGAGGAAGTAATATTAACAGTAATGAGTAGCGAGTAGCCAGTAGCGAGTGAGCTGCTTTAAACATCAATAAATGACCATCTTTCTGGTCTCTTGGTGATTATTAGAGCATGTTAATGTGTAATAATAAACACCGGATGAAACATAATGGTTGTTTTCGTCTCTTCGATTCCAGATAAACTGACCATTAACGGATTGCGAACCGCTGTATGTCTGATACGATTTGATTAATTTTCCAGTTACATCATAGATTTTAAGTGTGGCACTGGTATAAGCAGGAATCGAATAGCAAATTGCGGTATGAGTCGTAAATGGGTTTGGATGATTCTGTCTTAATGATAAGATTGAATTTAATTGACTAATTCTTTCAACATCAATACCAGGATAAGCGACCATTGGAAGCGAAAAATAGTCAATTGTCGAATAATTCTGGGTAGTTATAGTTAATTGGAAATCAAGATTTGTGCCATTAGGATTTGCACTAACTGTGAATACGAACGGATTAGTTTGATTGTTTACTTCCTGACCTTGCGCAATCGAACTGAAGGTTTTTACTGAGTCGGTTACCACTGCATTCGAATTAAGACTACGCAATACAACCTGCACATTCTGGGCATCAGATGAACCGCGGTTTTTTAAATAGGAAGCAAAACGAATTATTTCATTCGGTTCGGGAATACCATTATTATTACCGCCAATTGAATCGCTAATTAATGTTTGGGTTAAAACAACCCAGGGTTGTTGTAAATTAGTTGGCGGAAGAGTCGTAAACCGGATAACTCGACCATTTATTATTGTTGCGGCAGATGGGTTATAATTATTATTCAGCATATATTGAATGCCGGTTGTTTCAGTTAGGTTTTCAATACCAATCGTTCCATTTGATGTATTGGCGACAGTATTATATACATACAAAATTTCACCATCACCGGTTTGCGTCGGATAATATGTTGGGTCAAGAAAGATAATCTGGAATGTTTCCTGCTGGTTAGTTTGTCCATAATGAGCGACCTGATAAAATTCAACAATCCAGCGGTGATTGGTAGTATCGTAATATTGATAAATATCACCATGACCAGGGGTGCTGGTATTTTCATTGGCATTCAAATCACACCAAAATGGTGCAATCATTGCGGACGGTCCGGCCGTATCAGGAATACTTGAATTATTTGACAGACGATAATTGGTTCTGCCCATTGCTGCAAATCCATTAACACAGACCGAAATTGAATCATAATTCTGCCCGTAATACTTAAAGGTGAAAGGAAGTGACAAAGTTATAACTGCCGCATCCCGATTGGTAATTGAATCAATCAATGAACCCGGTCCGCTTGGACCTATTTCATACCAATTATAGGTTGGTGCGCGACCGGACAAAGTGTCAGTATTATCATAAGCCCAGTAACCATAATTGTCTGGACCAGTCGGGTCAGAAGTTGAACCAGTTTCAGATATGATTGAAAATGACAGATTTTCCCGATAAGTATAGGTTCCACCTTGTGCTCCTATGGATATTGAAAAATTTATCGAGTAATTTTTAGGTAAATTCGGACTGGCACTTATGGCAAAAAGGTCACTATTATTATTTGCGGATTGTCCATTGTTTATATCACCAAATAGAGCCAGAGAATCAGTGATTGTTATGTATTGATTATCACAACGCAATAAACCAGTCACCTGCGATAAATTCTCTCCGATATTATTTATTACAATCTGGAGGCGCGCGGATTCATTCGGACCAAGATGATTATTACTGTTACCAGATGGCGATGAATCATTGATAAATGATGAAGAGAAATTAATTTTACCAGCATAAACGGTCAGAGTGAACTGCTGGTTCCAAGTGCGGGACGAGTCGTCCTGAATTCGCAACTGAAAGATAATCTGATGACTATTTTCGGTGTTAGGATTAACCGTAAATTGATAGAAGGTTTGAGATTGAACATTTTGGCTTGTCGCGATTGAACCATACAAACTGATACTATCCGTAATATTAACTGAAGCATCCGAGGAGTAAAGATAAGCGATGACATTGTCGGCAGTAACTGAGCCATCGTTGCGTAGTGAGATTTTGAGTTTAATATTTTCACCGGGATTAATTTTACCATCACTATTACCTAATGAATCATTGACCAAAACCGAATTAAAAACAATAAATGGTGCATTAGACGGAATAAATCGTGCAGTGCCTTCAAACGGCATAAAGTTATAACCGGTCACGGTCACATCCATTGTGCCAACGGTCTGCGATTGTACGGGAAGTGAAATTTGTCCTTGTGAATTGGTTGTTCCCCAGACATAAATTGTTGTATCCATTTTTAGGCAGACCAATGCATTTTGCACCGGTGCGCTACCTTGATTTTGGACTGTGACAAGCATATGGGTTTGAGTTAAAGGAATAACTGAATCGTAGATAACTGTAAATCGCCGAGGAGTTTGTGTATATAAATTTAACTCCGGGTCACCGAAAAGGTTCCATTCCTGATAACGAACTTGTGAAAAACCCGACGGTTGAATTGAATCAATCAGATACTTGGCTCTTTTTGCCGCATCACCCATAACTTGAATTTGCTCGCGAAATAACGCTTGGAAAAATCCAATTGCGACTGTACCACGTTGCTGAGCCAAACCAGAACCACTTGCTACGACGGTCGTTCCAAAGAAACCAACAGCACCTTTAGGGGTAGTAACACTACCGGCATTTAGAAATTTATCACCAGCATAATTGGTTGATGATAAACTCATTGTTGCACAAGTTCCCGAAACAACAACCGGAAGTTTGTAACCATTGTTAGCATTGTTTGGTTCAAAGGCAAAAGGGCTCCACCAATTAGTTGTTGATTGGCCACGAAAAATGAGATATGCGCGACCATCGTTTACCGCATTCATTATGTCTGTACTGGAATGACCGCGATTTTTTGATAATGAATCAATATAAACATACCCATTATTTAACCATTGGTTAAAACAATACCTGGCATTTTCCCAATAATAAGTATCAGGATAGGTAGTCGGTGGATAGCCTGAATAATCTTCTCGAACAATCGTAGTACCTTTTAAATACCATAAGGGGTCGTCAATATACGGAGTACGTTCATAACTTATGGTTTTATTGATAATATTATTTAATTGGTCGATAGTTGTTACCGGAAAACGACCAACACTCAATTCCATTCGGTATGTTCCATTCATATCGCCATAATAATCATCATAACTGCCAGATGTTGGTATTTGTGAACCATGCCCAGCAAGTAAAATATACTCAGGTCTGATATCCCATGTATTGTAAGCATTTTGAATATAACTCTTAATTTGACTGGCAGAACTGCCGGTTATGGATAAAGGGACAACTATTGCTTTTACACCTTTTTTAGTTTTCCAATCAGCCAAGGGTTGAACCGCAGATACAAAATTATCCGGACAAATTATAATATATCGAGCACCAGTGCGGGCATGAGATGCAGAAATTATACAAGATAGTAATATCGGCAGTAAAAGAAGTTTATTTTTCATATCTTCTCCTTATTTAGTCAAAATTATCGGTATCGTTGCTGAGTTTTTACGAGATTTTACTCGTGCATAATAAACACCGGCTGGTACATATTTATTATTCATATCTTTACCATTCCATACTACTGAAGATTGAGATAGTTTAAGAGTTTTTATCATATTTCCGGTAACATTAAAGATTTGCAAAATATTTTCAGAAGGGTTCCAATTTGGAATTTTGATAATAGTTTGAGAATAAAATGGATTAGGCGCGGCTTGAATTAAAATACGGGATTCGGAAGTTGATGAAATCTTTGATTGCTCTTCGATACCATAAACATTGGTAATGGTCCAGGTTGCTCCGCCATTATGGGTATATAAAACATATCCGTTTCCAGCAATCAGGCCATTCAAGGTGTCAGCAAAATCAATATCAAATAATGTTGTATCAACACCACAAGTTTGCCAGGTCCAGTTATTACCACCATCCGTACTATGAATTACTGAACCATTTCTGCCAACTGCCCAGAGATGCCGGTTGCCGACAATTTCGATGGCGCGTAAAATTTTTGTTTGAGTGGGAATTGTTACCATCTGCCAATTCTGACCGCCATTTAAAGTTTTCATGACAATACCATTATTGGTACGGTCATTGCCGCCGACGACAAATCCAGTGAGAGAATCAATAAATTTAATATCAAAGAAGTCATGAACCGTGTCACGTTTTTGAAGTTGCCAAGTCAATGCATTACCGCCGCCATCAATTGTTTTTGCAATATAACCTTGTCCTTTGACATATTCTGAGTCATTTTCCGGATAGCGGCCGGCACAAAACCAACCCTTATTCTCATCAATAAAATGAATGCCGTAAATATCGCAGGAATCAGATGAAAAGGGTGGGTTAGTGAGATTTATCTGCTTCCACAAATCCATCTGATAAATTGTATCATTGCCCATAATAGTTTTTCCAATGATTGCACTACCACACGCTGCCCAACCAATCGTATCATTAATAAAAAATATCCGAGATGTCCATTTAGAAAGACCCATTCTTTGCAAATACCAAGTTTGTCCGCCATTTGGAGTATAATGGATAAAGCCAAGATTACCAGCAATCCATGCCTTCTGACTGTTTAGGGCGAAAACATCAAAATAACTCAAAGGGTCAGGAAAACTCTGATTTACCCAATTATGTCCACCGTCCGAAGAATGAAAAACCATTGGTGTGTCAATCGTTACTACCCAACCAGTTAAAGTATTGGGAGCCATCGCTGCTCCATGATAATTAAAAGCATTTACAATATTCAGTGCAATTAAAATTACCAAAACATATAAAATTCTAACTCGCATATTTTCTCCTTTATATTATCAATAGATTATTATTTTTATTTTATTTTTGATTATATTATTATTAACATTTGCAGTCAATAATAGATAATAAATTCCTTTGTTTAATTCTTTGGTAGAAAGTTGAATCTGATGTATTCCTGCTTGTTTAAAACCGTCAACAAGATTATTTACATTTCTACCAAGTGCATCATATAACTTAAGGTTAACCATACCTGGTGCCGGCGTCGAAAAATAAATTTTGGCATGTTTGCCTGTTGGATTTGGATATGCTTTCAACAGGAATTTTGCTTGATTCGGGTTGAATTTCGAATTTTCTTCTGTTATTGCAGTGAAAGTATCAGGTTGATTGGTCGTGAATTTTATTGCCCGTCCGTTTTCAAGCGTTGCCGATGCCGGATGGTAGATATTTGCAAATGTGTATTCTAAACCATCATCTTCTGCATGATTTTCAATACCGACGGTTGCGTAATTGTGACAATCAAGTGAAAACGAATCATCATTGACAACCGTATGATATTGATAAATTATTGTTCCATCGCTGGTGCGTGACGGATAGTATTGCTGATTTAAAAGTAGGATTTGAAATGTTTGTAATTCAGCAATAATCGGGTCGCGAAAGCCGTGCACATGATGAATTCTACTCCATTCGATGACAAATCGGTTATTGGTAACATCATAATAATAATACACGCCTGAAGCATTTAAAGTGTCAGGACGAAAATCATCCCACATAATTGCCAGCATATTTCTTGGACCAAGGGGAGAGGGGATTGACCAATTATAGGGGTCAACAATATCAGTTGAATCTAATGCTGCGTAACCATTAGAGCAGACCGAAATTTTAGCAAAATTTCTACCATAATATCGGAATGTAAATGGTAAATTAATAACGCGAATCGAATGGTCAGACAATGGTATTTGAGTTCCTAGTCCACTGTAATTTGGGTCAATTTCAAACCAGGAATAAGTTGGACATTCACTATAACCAACATCAGTATTATCATAAGCCCAATAACCATAATTATCTGGTCCGGACGCAGATGTGCTTGTGACATTACCAATTATTATTGGAAATTCTAATAAGCGTTCATAATTACCGCTTCGTAACAATAATTGAAAATAAAACTTTCGACCGATACCAATTTGTGAGGATGCCTGCACAATAAAATAATCGGTACTATTTTGAACCGAATCATTTACATTTACATTGCCAAAATATCCGGTAGAATCAATAACGCGTATTGCATTCGGGTTTGTACATCGTAAAATACCCGAGACATTACTTATATTTTCTATTCCACGGTTGAATATTTTCACAATAAGATTACTTGTCTCGCCTGGGTCTAAAATACCATTCGCGCCATCACTTATTATATGTCCTTTATATGATAGCTCGGCAGTGCTTATTGTTGCCGTAAAACCAGCTTGCCAATTATTACTTTCACTAGCGATTGCCAATTGGAAACTAACTTTGTGATTGTTTGTACAATTAGCGGCGACAATAAACTGAAAAGGTCCTCCTGCAGTAATTTGACCGGGTGTGATATTTCCGTAAGACTTTATTGAGTCAGTAATTGTTATACAACCATCTGATGTTCGTAGTTTAGCAGTAGTATTATTTGCAGTTTGAGATGTGCCATAATTCTTGAGCGATATTGTCAAATTCGCAGTTTGACCAGCGACCGTACTACCGGTGTAAGAATGAAATCCAACATATACCGGTTGAGTAGTTATTTGAATATTGCCAAGATGTGGAATATAATTATGCATCGTGACTGTTACAAATAAAGTATCAGTGGTTTGAGTTGTAAAATCAAATGTAACATTGCCCGAATTATCCGTGTAAGCAGACTTTTTTATTTCACTGGTTTTATACAGAGAGACAAGTGCTTTAGGTAATGGCTGTGACAGATTATTTTGTACATTAATTGTAACAGTCGAACTGCCAACCGGAATCTGTGATGGGTAATTTACAATAAGAGATTTTGGTACAGCACCAGTCTTCATATCTAATGACGGGTCACCCAACAGATTATATGTATTGAGATGGGTCTCGAGTGTAAGATAATCAGATTGCATTGGGAAATTTTTTAATAATTCAATTTTCCCTCGGAACATAGCCGGGCCACAATTGAAAATATTTTCTTCAAATATGCCCCAGTAGACTCCAAAATCCTGACTGTTATTAAAACGCGTCGAAGTCGCGGCATAGGTTGGACCATAAAAAGCAACTGCACCTTTGGGATTTGTCGGTGTACCTAAATATAACCATGCTTCTCCAAAGCAACGACTGGGATAGGCGGCGAAATTACCAGTTGCGCAATAAAAACTAGTCACAATCGGCAGTTTCCAACCATTATTTAAATTGCCAACTTCTGACATCTTAAAGTATGGATAATTCCAACCTTCGCGATTTCCCCAACCCCGACCGTTTACAAAGGTCACACCCCGATTAATGAAAGTATCAATATTTCCAGCACCAGATGAGATTGGCGGGTGGAATACTGTATCAACTTGATTGTAGTTATGTTCAAGCAAAAAACTTCTCAGATAGCGTTTAAGAGCTAACGCTGTCCATACCGGAACACCAGACTGCTGGTAACTTGTTGCAACCATTAATGCTCTTTTATACCAAAGCGTATCGGTTAAATATGGTGTTTGTTCATAACCAAGTGTTTTTGCAACCATAACTGATAATTCGGATGTTGTCGCAGCGGGTAACCGACCGATAAAAAAATCAGGATATAAATCATTACCGGCAACACAACTATATAAATGGTCACCATAAGTTGCAGAACTTGGAATTGCGGGAATGAAGGAAGACGAACCAGCACCGACTAACAAGACATATTCGATACGTGGCGACCATGTTGAGTACGCTTGAGTTAGATAATTTTTTATTTCGGTATAATTTGCACCGACTTCAGATTTTAGTTTGACCGTAACTGTCCAACCTTGCAGATTTTTCCATCGTGCTAAAGGTAGAATATTATTATAAAGATTATCCGCAACGATAATTAAATAGCCCTGTGGAAGCCCTTGGTTAAATGGTACAAGAGTACTTTCATCAAAGTTTAAGATTGAATTCTCATAAAATTTTATCCAATCATTAGAAATATTAGTGGTATAATTAAAAGCAGTAACCGGTTCAGAAAATTCAACTTTAACATCTATTTTATTATAGCAGATGATATTTTTAGTTGTTTTATCATAATAATATTGACGAATGTTTAACGGTACTATTTTAAAATCTCGCATTGTGCCGGATTGACCAAGATAGGCAATTGGTAATTTGTCATTTGCTTGTTCTGTTTGGGCAGTATTGGCTATTTCACGGTTAGGGATGATTATTGAATCGTAACTTTTAACGGTGATTTGAACATTGCCATTTTCCGGTATTGCAATTAATTTTGATTGATAGATATAGGGGAGAGAACCATTTTTGAATTCATCTATAATTTTATCTAAGCCATCATTATTTTGATATGCGAAGTTGGTTATTTCTACATTAAGTTGATTGGATGATTTACTAACAATTTGAAAATCAGTATAAAAACTAATTGGTTTTAGATTTGCTTCAGCATAAATTTTTCCCAATAAACAGGATAAAATTACAAAGAGCAATAAATTATAGATTGAAGATTGAAGATTGAAATTTTTTCGAAACACTATTCCTCCTGTTTAATTACAACCAATCCCAAATCACGGTCAGCAACATAGATATAATCTCCATATGAAACATATATACTGCGGGCATATGAAGTTTTTACAGCTTCGATAAGAGACGGATTTGTTTTATCTTTGATATTAACAATCATCAATCCCGCTTCGCCACAGGCGATATACGCCAAAGTGTCTTTTACAAAAACTTTATTAGCATAACCGGATAATTTTAATTCAGCAATACTGGCAATTTGCCTTGGATTAGACACATCAAAAATCAATAAACCATTTCGACCATCCGCAACATAACAATAATTATCTTGAACAAAGACACTACGGGCATTACTTGGTGTATCGCAGATGTTGATAATTTGACGTGGGGTTGTTAAAACATTCATTACATAAATGCCAAGTTGTTCGCTGGCAATATAAGCAAAAGAATCAACGATAAAAATACCGCGAACATTAGATGGTGGGTAATATTCAGTTGGAAACGCCGGTTCAGCAACCGAAGAGACAAGTAATCGGTCAAGTGCACCAACGAAAATATTACTTGTATCTTGAATAAAGATAGACCGTGAGTTTCCAGGTGAAGGCCAATTATATTCATCAACATACCTTAGACTGTCAACATTTTTGCTGTTAATGACAATTAATTCGCGCTTGCCATATGCTAAATAAGCGTTTCCGTGTAAAGTCATCACATCCCAGCATGAATTAAGCGAATCTTTCCATTGAGCAACGATATATGTTGATTCCGGATTATCTATATTATAAATAACCAATCCCGCCTGTCCGGATGCAATAAATGCATAATGTTTGCTGTTAATTGTATCAATCCAGATTGATTGTGAATAGCCAGGATTACCCAACGTACTAATAATTTTAAATGTGTTCATTTGCTCATTGGGTTTACCACAATTTAAAGTAGTAAGAATAACTGTTATAATTGAAAGCAATAATATTTTTTTCATTTTTTAATCCTCGTTGAAAATTCGTGAAGGGTTAAATTTTAACCCTAATACTATTCTGTTATTTGTATAATTTTTTACTTCTTCGATAAATGATAAACTTGGCGATTTAACTTTTCTTGATTCATATTCATAATTCAGATTGACTTGTAGATTTTTTGAAACATTAAAGAAAACACCACCGCCCAGGTTTAGCAAGTTATCAGAACGGTCCTTGTGATACGGGTCAATTGATGATGAATTAGTTGTTGTAAAATCCCGGATGCTGTATTCTCCGGATAGGTTTATTCCAAGTTTATCATACTTGGGTAGATGACTTGTAAGTTTAAAAGATATACCATTATCATAATAAGAAATATCAGGTGCCGGACCTAATGCATTATTCATTTTTGACTCAAAGCTAATTTCAATATTAGTCTGCTTGCTTACGGTCCAAGTAGCATTTAAGCTAAGCCGGATGGCTTTGCTATCATAATAATCAAAATTCTTTTTATAATTATCAATTTCGTATCGGATAAACGGATTAATTTTTAGTTTGCTTATTGTATAATCAAACCCGAAAGTTATAAGTTGCTCGCTGAAGTTACAACCGATATATTGAGTTGATGAACCTAACGGATTGCGATAATATCGGATTAAATAATTCGGTAAATAGAGATAACTTAATCGCAAAAGCAGAGGTTTAGTTAATGGTTTATTTATTGAGCCGGAAATTATCTGATAGGATTTTTCTGAGTTCACGGTATATAGGTATTGTTTGTAATAAATATTGAAATGCGAGTTGAAATAAAAGGGGACACGCAGGGATAAATTTAAATTATTTATTAAATCATCATAAGTATTGATTGGAAAGCGGTAACTTCGAATCTGATGCTGAAAATCAGAAATGTATTCCGGAGAGTATAAAAAAATGTTATCATCATAAATTGATTTTAATTCGATTCCAAACCTAACCGGCCGTTTACTGAATTTTACAACCTTGGCTTCAAGTACTGTGACCAATGACAGAATAGCAAAGACGGCAAAAAAAGTAATTATTTTATTCATAAGAGTCAAGCGGTTTTGTATAGAATGAGACACCAGCACTTTTTGCCAGACCACCTTTGAGATGAAATTCAATTAAAAAATTTCCAGGGGGCACGTTGATAAAAAAGTTTTCGGGAGTGGAAGGGATGTACTGGGAAGCATTTTTATAAAAACCAGTTTCTGATTTTAAAACCCGGAATGTTTTGGATTGCCATTCTTTACCCTGGACAACCGCAGCAACAGTGAAATTTTGTCTTCCTTCCAGCGTGTAATCATAATTTAAACGGCAGACTGCTTTTATACGGACTGGCCCTTCAACTTTTACTTTAACCGGCGTGTTGGATTTTACTTCATAGTAATTTGTTATCTTCTCTTTTTCAACAAACTGCAATTCGGAATAGGGTGTCTCAGGATTTTTTTTCTTGTATTCCTTTGGTTTTTCAAAACTGAAACGAACTGCAACTGTTTCTGACTTTGCATCCAAAAGCGTCAATTTACAATTGGTGCTGCCCGAAGGAATATCCAGATAGAATGACCGCCACTTGCCATAATATTCCTTTTTCGCATCATAAGCAGAATTAGATTTTTCCGATTCGAAAGGTAATATTTTTTCCTGTTCACCCTGCTTGATAATTAGTTTATACGACTGTTTTTCAGTCATACCATTCTGCCATAAGAGCCGCGTAAAAACTCTTAATATCGTCGGACCAGTGGCGGTTAATTCAACTGACCGGTCCTTGGTCAATAAATAATATTCCTGTTCGACTCGTTTTACAACACTGATTGAAGTTTTTGGTGAAGTTTTTTTAATATCAAGCGTCTGACTGAATAAGTATTGAAAACTGATGACATATAAGGAACAGACAATTAATAGGAAAAATCTTTTTTTCATATCTTCTCCTGTTTTTTTGATAGATAATATTCAAAATCATATCTTATAACCAAATATAATAAAATGATAATTATTAAAGTAATAATAATTGCCGAAGTTTGGGAAAAACGCTTTTCCATAAATAATTTACTTTTTCCTAAAGCCGGCAATGGGACTGGTGCAATCGGCAGCCCGTATTTTGTTGCGATTCGGTTAACATCCGATATATTTATTACCGGTATTTTTTTTAATAACATTTGGGCGATGACAGTATTAACATCGGTTTTGTGAGGCATATTCTTAATTAGACCAGTTGAATAGCTGATACGGTTCACACCGACATCGGCGACCGATTTTCCAATATTGATAAATGCTTTAAATCGTCCTTTTGTGGAATAAAAATTCATCCGTGCTTGTATATCTGCAGCGAAACTATCGGAATTAATCATTTCAATCTGATTACGTTTCATAGCAGCGGTCAATTGGGTTCGCGCTTCAGGGCTGAATCCTCGACCTAAATCATCTTCACCACCAAGTGACGCTAAATCAGATTTAAAATTAAAGAAATTTTCCCGATAAAAAATTCCTTCCATATCCAGCCAGGTTAAATCAGGAATATTTGCACCCCACATAGCCGAACTGGCAGTCGTGATAATTATTGGTTTTACTCCAAGCACACGAACTGCAGAATAAAGTGCGATATTCAAGCCCGGATATGAGCCATCTAATCCAATCGCAATTGTGTCTCCTTGTTTTATCTTTAATTTCTTGAGTAATTCGACAAAAACCGCACTGAAATTAGGATTGGTTGCAGTAAGAGCAGCGGATAAATCACTACGTTGAAATGTGATTGCCGTATATTGCGAACCAATGATGCCGGTTTCATTCGGGTCATTAATATTGTCAATCGGAATTGATACTTGAATACGCGCATTTTTAATTTTCTTCATCGCTTCCTGGGCGATTTGAGCGGATTTAATTTTTTCTTCATAATTACTTGCTTTAACCGTCCGGACACTTTGCATCTGAATATAAAATAA
>CAZXRM010000027.1:0-12723 GCA_964642595.1 uncultured bacterium | reverse complement strand
TTGGCAACTGGCTTGGCTTAATCCTGATGATGATTTTAGTATTTATCGGCTTCAATTACCGAATCAAACAAGAAGAAAAAATCTTGCTTGACGGCTTCGGAGATGAATATAGGGAATATATTAAAAGAACTAAAAAATTAATTCCTTTAATATATTAAAACAAACCCCGCACAGATTTCCAAAACCACCCAAGACAAGACTCGTCATCAACTAATCACTTTACAATTACAAAAATAGGTGCGTGGGTGATACCATTTGTGTATTAATTTTAAGCTATCGTAACAATTTTATCCGTTAATCTCAATTTTTACTAAATAAATATTGGTCTTAACTCGTTCAGCCCATGTTTGTCTTGTCTTCCGACCCAAAAAGTTTGCTTTTGTCCGACAATTATCAAAAAGAGAAATTGTATTTCCATAGATGTTTGTATAAATGCTTTTTTTATCATTTCTTTATCTGCTTTCGAGGGCACAGGATTTACTTCAGAATGTGTATGCCATTCTCCTAAATAGATTAGAGTCCCCTTACTTTTCTTCCATGCTACATTAACTTTTGGTTGGGCTCCAATTCTTGATCTTATGAAAAACATAGGACCTGCTGTATCGTATTGGTTGGGTGTTTTAGCATCTAATATTTCAACACAATCTTCGTAGATACTTCCGAGAAGTATTCCGCCCGATTCATTATGCCCATTAGCTTGTACGTGCCTATTGAAAACCTTCAATGTTTGATTACTCAAAATAAGTAAATGCTTCTTATTGCCGAAAATTGTATTGTTTTTTTTCACTTGCAATAATGACAATCTATTTCCTTGTTAATTTTAGTCTCACGCACACTATAATCAAGTTCCGCTACCCATCTCGGATTGATGCTATGCCCCATCTTTAAAAAACTAAATTTATCACCGACCCAGGTATATAAAATGCTGTTTTCGGGAGGTGTTTCAATAAAAGACAATATTTTTTTACTGGCAATATTTACAAAATGGTCTAGTTCTATGTTTGAATATGGCACGAATGTGCTTTGACATCCGGCTTCTCTTTTTAAAAATTCTAACTCCGATGATGCAACTGAATATTTGAAACTGTCTAGGTCAAAACAACAAGCATAGCATCCCCCTTGGTATGGGTGAATAAATAGAATTTGACCGGCGACAGCATAAGGTTCGAGCCAAACATACACTATTGGTGTTGTTATAACCCCCCTTTTTTGAAGATCGTTAAGGCGTCTTTCAATCCAATGCTTTCCAATAGCAACAATCGTAAGATTAAATTTATTTAAGTATGATTCATCTTTTTGTAATAAATCCAAAATGTCATCATTTTTTTCTTCGCAATATATATTAGGAAAGTGGAATTTAAGAGTTGTTTTTATTGCATTACATTTCTCAAACCCGATCTGTAAAAAACCACATGTGTAACGCGCAACATTTTCCGGCTCTATTTTTTGATTATCAATAAGAGAAAAGTTGTTGATGCCACTCTTTGATAACGATACGGCGACCGCACCACCAATTGAACCACAACCAACAATTGCTATTGATGAATTTTTGATAGGTTGAGTGATTCCGGTCCCTCCTCGACTAAACAACCTATCTCTATCAATTCTTTCAACGCGAAGCTTTGTAATCACATTTGTTCCTGTTTTTGATAGCCTGTTTCTTAATGGAATTTTGCCTCGTCGGAATCCTTGGACTGCTTTTTCGTCCCACGGTTCATGAATCCACGCTCCTAGGGCTTTACCTTCTGGTAATGGAACCGAAAAAATAACAACACGATTACTATCGCTTTCGTTGAAGTATTCTTCTAAGGCTTTAAATAATTTCCTTTCCTCGCGTTCTAATATATCTAAAACATCGTTATTTGTATTTATATCATACGGTAAAAACCCTTGTTTTAAGGGAAGATAAATTGCTTCTTTTGCTGAATGACCATCAAAATCAATTACCAGATTTTCCATCCAATCTTTTGCTTCCTTAATTGATTTTGCTACGATAAAGTGCCCATATCTTTGAGAATTATCTGGAAGTTGTATAATGCTTGCACGAGATATCTCGTCCGTTGGAGAAATTAGACTTAATATTTTCAATGATCTAGCAACGTCATTCCAATATGCAAGAAACTCTTTGTCGAAATCTTTAACATTTCGTTTAGATATACCATCATTTATTATTTTCTCAGCTACTGAAACAAGGTACTGTAATCCTTCATTAATATTATTTTCGTATAAGAATGTCACTTCTGGGTCGCGAGTGCATATAAACCTATTATGGTCAACATGGGGTATCGGATAATAATTTTTGAAATCTTCCTTTGAGAGATAAATTTTTGGCAATGTATCAGGAAATGTTTTTGGAAATGCAACAATACAATTAATTGTGCGTTCAGTTCCCTTTATTTTTATTTTGTTAACAGATGCAAATTCTATTTTTTCTGTTATTGGCGGATAATCATCGCTATCTGCGGGACAGTCTTCTGCCCCAAATTTTTCTTTTAAATACTTTATTGCCTCATTGATTTTCTCGTTATAAAATTGACTTAACAAGAATTATGCAGATCTGGCATCGTCGCGCCCTAAAATGGAGTGGCGCGAGGTTTTTAAAGGTTTATCATCAGTTGTCGTATCGTCTGGAATTGGGAATCTATCGCCAAATTCTTTTCTCCATATTTCAGCCGCCTTTTTCTTGTCTGCTTCTCTAATTGCACTTTCCGCATTTTTTAATAGCGATGTTAATCTTGTTTGAAGATTTTTTATTTGATCATCCCTGTCTTTACTTAAATCTTCTTTGGCATCGACAGGATTTGCTATAGAATGCGAAAGTCTCAACTGGGATAAAATATGACTTGCGGTTTGTACAAATGCAATATCGTCACGTTCGTTGTTCGTAAAACTTTTATCTGCCAGTACTGTTAACACAAATCCACAGGGTAGTTTTCCTGGTTTTGTATTAAAATCAGCCCATGCTTTTAAATAACGCACAATTCTTCTTAACTGTTCTCCTTTAACAAGTATTTCCCTCTCAAACCATTTCGTAATATCTCCTGCATTACTAACATGCCACCCGATTGGTAGTTTTTCCGCTAAAAATGGGTTATTGTTCCAGGTACTATATATTGGTAAATCTGCATGATAAAAACCAGCATATTTTACTCTTACGCAAGTTTGTTTATCGGTGGGGTCGTCATCTGTATGTCCAGTAACAGCATCAATTATCCAGCCATGAACCGTTTCAGGGTTGGGCCATTTTGTCATATCGGATCCTAGATTCTGCAGGTAAACACCGTGGTCGATATCGTACTCGTCATCAATTGGATTTATAATGGTTTTCATTGCAAATGAACCCTGCTCTTTAAAAATCGGTGGTTTTTCCTCTTGTTCATTTATAAAATAGTTTGTTATTTTTTTTTCCAAGGCATCTCTTGCACTAATTAATTTCTCTCTTTTTGCCTTAGTTAAAACGATTTTATCATCGTGGAATGTTTGAAATAAATCATGACAATTTGCCATATATTACCTCCTATAAGTCGATTCTGGTTTACAACAAGAATCGTTACAAATGTTTTGATTATTGAATCCTGACGATCTGAATTCAATTGTTTTGCCCGAATCGGATTTTTTGGGGGGTTGTTTGTTAGTCGGACTCGCCCAAATCAAAACAATTAAAAGTAGAAAAATACTTAAAATCAATGCGAATGTCACATAAAAATGATACGTTAAGCCTTTTCGCGATGGAATTCGATCTATTTGACGATATCTGTCAGGATATAATGTTTTTGATTCAATATATGTTCCGACATCATAAACCCCAAGTGTTTCTTCTAGCGTTATCATAACTTTTCTATTGGCGATAAAGCCTTTGTAAAGCGCATATTGTCGCCATCCTGTTAATGCAACAATAATAATTGCTATTACAGATAGCATGATTTTCTGCAGCAGAGCGAGACCGGGACTTTTAAATAGTAAAAATCCTATTACAGATATTGCAAATCCTAAAACCCATATTGTAAATTTTTCACTTTGCTCTCGGATTTTATGGGAAGCGTTATAACGTTCATTGAGTAAGTTTAATACAATATTTGCCTTTTCATTGTCTTTAATTTGCATAAATTGCTCCTTTAAGCTAAAAAGGGGATACTCCTCGGAGTTGTGGCATCCAATATAAGATGTGACAGATAACTTATTATAAGTGCACGTAACGCAACTTTCATGGGCTCGGCAAGTGTTGTGCTTTTATTTGTTGCGTTGAATCCAAATCCATTTACTGTTCCAGTTGCAAAGCTATGAAATAAACTTCGGTGGTGCGGGTTTGTTGCGGGCTCTAAAATATCTGGAAGTGCAGCTCCGATAATACCGCACAACCCTGATAATAAAACATGTTCTATCTTTAGTGGTTTTTCATACATATAACAACAGACACATTCTGTTGCGATACCAACTAGAGCCCCAGTAACAATATGTGTATTTCTTCTCATATTTTATTTAGACTCAATAAGTTGATGTTTAGATTCCAATATTTTTCTAGATTAAAAACGCTCTCTTTTCAACAAATATCCCCCTTGCACGATTACCCAGAAAATCATTAAATAAATCGTGAATTTTTGGAAGACCGCGTTGAACATAAAAGCGTTGATATATACCAATGCGAATATTGCTACCAAAATACCATAACACGCAATAACCTTGTTATATTTCTTATTTATAAAGAATGCTATTGTATATATTATTACTGCCAGCCCAAATAACATAAAAAATATTCTTGTCATCTGCAAATGAAGATAACCATATCCGTGCACATCTGCCGGATAAATTGACAGCAAGAATAGAAATGGCGATGAACCGATGCTGAGAATTGTCCCAATCCAGCCAATTGTTTTTTCTGCCTTAGAATCTTTAAGGTTTGTCCGCAATGCCAAGCTGAATGGTATATTCATAATCGCAGTAATTGTGCAGGCAATAATAAACAGGATGCGAGAAGCGGTATTTAACATATGATTGTTAGCCGAATGAACCATTCCCAGACTGCTGAAAAAGTTATGCGGAAATGAATACCCGCCTGGATAAACAAACATTGCAATTATCGTCAGAACAATAAATTGTATAACTCCGACAACTCCCAGCCAATAACCTATTCTTACCAAATTGGATTTATTTGTTTCCATTTATCTCCTTTAAGAATGCTTTTTCTGGTATTTATATTTTCTCTGCAAGTTTTTCCAGTCAAAATAGGCATCATAAACCCGAGCCGGGTCAAGCCAGTCTGCTTTACCCTTTTTGGTCTTGGTGTAATATTCGTAGATGAATGTTGGTTTTTCCATTCTTTTTAAGAGTTCCAGGTTTTCCGCAATCACACCGCTTTTATCAGTCCAGATAATTATTGCCGAGTCGCACTCATCAATCATATTATGCTCGCGCTCGGGTACGCTAAAACCATATTGCTTAGTTTCCCAGTTACCCGCATTGTAGCGAATACTTTTGGCATGCCCGACAATCACTTTTTTATAATCTTTGGATTTTAAATAATCCTGAAATAACCAGCACGAACCCGGTACTTCACCGACAATAATTGTCATCCTGCTTTTAATCGCTTCGTCTATTTTCTTTTCAAGTGCCGATGGCAATTTTTTCGCATTATAAAACTTACTGCCCATTAAGAGCAGTTTTTTTCCGGTTAATTTATTTATCATTTAAGCTGTCTTTATAAATCCATTGTAGTTAATATTGACAATAAGTCAATTCTTGTTTTTATAGCACTATATTCTTGACAAATTCCTTCAATCCAATAGAATACTCTAAAACACTAATCCTAAAGCATAATGAAAATAAAAGATATTAGCGGGAGCGAAGCACAGATGAAGCGAAGCGACATCAATATTCCCGGTCTTTCTGAGGTCGAAGTCGAGGCCCGTCAAAAAAGAGACGGTTATAACGAAATTCCGTCGGCAGTAAAGCGCAATGTTTTTGCCATCGCTTTTGATATTGTCAAAGAGCCGATGTTTTTACTTTTAATCGCCTCGGGTATTATTTATCTTCTGCTCGGAAACACAAAAGATGCGCTTGTATTGCTCGGTTTTGTTTTTGTCGTGCTTGGCATAACTTTTTATCAGGAACGCAAGACTGAGCGGACACTCGAAGCCCTGCGTGATTTATCTAGCCCGCGTGCTTTGGTAATCAGAGACGGCAAGCAGAAAAGAATTGCTGGTCGGGAAGTTGTCAAAGACGATATAATTCTTTTAAAAGAAGGTGACCGGGTACCGGCTGATGCTTTGGTAATTTCTTGTATTAATCTTTTGGTTGACGAATCTCTTTTAACCGGCGAGTCGGTTCCGGTCAGAAAATCCGCTTGCTCGTCTCGTTCGCACACCGGCGAAGCGGGTGAAACCGAAAGAAAAATCGAAAATCCGGGTGGCGATGATTTGCCGTTTGTTTATTCTGGAACTTTGGCAGTACAAGGAATCGGCATTGCACAGGTTAAAGAAATCGGTGCAAGCACCGAGCTCGGCAAGATTGGCAAATCTTTAAAATCGCTCGAGCCCGAAGATTCGCCTTTGCAAAAACAGACCGCGCGGCTCGTAAAGAATCTTTTAATTGCCGGAATGGTTCTATGTATTGCAGTTATCGTAATATACGGTCTAACCCGCGGAAAATGGCTCGACGCATTTCTTGCCGGCATCACCCTGGCAATGGCAATTCTGCCCGAAGAATTTCCGGTTGTTCTGACAATCTTTTTAGCACTCGGTGCCTGGCGGATGTCGCGACAGAATGTTTTAACCCGAAAATCCCGCGCTATCCAAACGCTCGGTTCGGCAACTGTTTTATGCGTTGATAAAACTGGCACCCTGACCATCAATCAAATGTCGGTTAAAAGAATCTTTGCATCAGAAAGTTTTTATAATATTGACATAAAAAAAGAACTGCCCCTGCCCGAAAAATTTCACGAACTGGTCGAGTACGGAATACTTGCCAGCCAGAAAGACCCGTTTGACCCGATGGAAAAGGAAATACGAAGTTTAGGTGTTTATAAATTGGCAAACACCGAACACCTGCATGATAACTGGGAACATATTCGTGAATATCCGTTATCAAAGGAACTGCTCGCCCTGTCTAATGTCTGGAAATCACCAGATGGCGGTGATTATCTAATTGCGACCAAAGGTGCACCCGAAGCAATCGTTGACCTTTGCCATTTGGGCGAAAACGAAATTGTTAAACTAAATCAAAATATTGAGGCAATGGCAAAAGACGGGTTAAGAGTAATCGGCGTTGCCCGTGCCTTATTCAAGAAAGCCGGGCTGCCCGAACAACAGCACGATTTTAGTTTTAGATTTCTCGGTTTAATCGGTTTTGAAGACCCGATTCGGCCGGGTGTTTTCGATTCAGTAAAACAATGTTATGATGCGGGCATAAAAGTGATTATGATAACCGGCGACTATGCGTCAACCGCTCATAATATTGCCAAGCAGATTTGCCTAAAAAATCCGGACAATATAATCACTGGAACCGAATTAAATGCGATGCGCGATGAACAACTGAAACAGAAAATTTCCAACACAACTGTTTTTGCCAGAGTTGTACCCGAACAAAAATTAAGAATTGTTCAGGCATTAAAAGCCAATAAAGAAATTGTTGTGATGACCGGTGACGGCGTGAACGATGCGCCGGCATTAAAATCAGCGCACATCGGCATTGCAATGGGCGGACGTGGAACCGATGTTGCCCGCGAGGCGTCTTCGCTGGTCTTGCTTGACGATGATTTTTCTTCGATTGTCAAAGCGATTCGGATGGGACGCCGAATTACGGATAATCTGAAAAAAGCGATGTCATATATTATCGCTGTGCATGTTCCGATTGCCGGGATGTCTATTCTGCCGGTGCTCTTTAATTGGCCATTGGTTCTTTTGCCAATTCACATTGCATTTTTAGAGCTGGTCATTGACCCGGTCTGCTCAATCGTGTTTGAAGCCGAATCCGAAGAAGAAAATTTGATGAAAAGACAACCCGAAAGCACTTTAAAACCGTTCTTTGGTGGCAATCGTATGCTCTTGAGTTTTATCCAGGGTTTAATTGCTATGATTGCGGTCGTATTGGTTTATGTGTTATTTAAAGGTCACGATATCACCGAGGCGCGTGCGCTCGCATTCTCTGCAATTGTTATTACAAATCTTGGATTGATTCTGACCAACCGCTCGCAGACCCGTCCGATTTGGAAAATATTATTTTCTTCAAAAAATTATGCGCTCCGGTATATTTTCAGTGCCACGATTCTGGCGCTCGGTTTGATTCTGTATGTGCCGTTCTTAAATAAACTGTTTCGGTTTAGTCCGCCCAGTCTTACTTTTCTAATCGCATCGTTTTTTGCGGCGGTAGTAAGCATTGTCTGGTATGAAATTTACAAAGTCATTCATAAAAGCCATTCGCCATAAGCGAAGATGGGTGCGGGGTTGACTTTTTTCGTACATTAGATAACATTAACAATAGAAAAATGCTGATTAACAAAAATAGACTTTTTGAATTTAATTGTCTTCAGGAGGATGAATGGATTTACAGAATAAAATTTTAAAACACACTGCCAAGGTCGGCATTATCGGAATGGGTTATGTCGGTTTACCGTTAGGCGTGGAAATGGCAAAGGTTGGTTATCAGGTAATCGGCGTGGATGTTGACCCGTTCAAAATTAAAATGATTAACTCGGGAAGGACTTTCATTGAAGATGTAACTTCCGAAGAACTATCACCGCTGGTTAAAGCAAAAAAGATTATTTGTTATGATAATTATAAAGTTTGCAAAGCGTGCGATATAATCAATATCTGCGTGCCGACCCCGTTTACTAAGTCCAAAGACCCGGACGTATCTTATATAATAGACTCGGGCAAGGAAATTGCCAAATATCTAAAACCCGGTCAATTAATTATTCTGCGCAGCACAACTTATCCGGAAACGACCGAAAAAGTTTTACAACCAATATTGGAAAAAACCGGTTTAAAAGCCGGTAAGGATTTTTTTCTTTCATTCGCACCAGAGCGAATTGACCCGGGCAACAAGGTGTTTACCACCAAAACCACGCCGGTTGTGGTCGGCGGCCTGACCAAAACCTGCACCAAGCTGACTGAATTATTCTATGCGCAGTTTGTTGACAAGGTCGTCCCGGTTTCTAATCCGCGCGTTGCCGAGATGTCAAAATTGCTGGAAAATATTTTCCGAAGTGTCAACATTGCTTTGGTAAATGAGATTGCTTTGATGTGCGAACGGATGGGAAATCTCGATGTCTGGGAAGTAATCAATGCCGCAAAGTCAAAACCGTTCGGCTATATGCCGTTTTATCCCGGTCCGGGTATCGGTGGACACTGCATTCTGATTGACCCGTATTATCTGGCATGGAAGGCACGCGAGTATGATTTTCATTCTAATTTTATCGAACTCGCGGCACAGGTTAATGAAAATATGCCGTTTAAAGTAGTTGATAGGTTATATGAAATTTTTGGCGAGAACGGTATCGGCTCAAAAACCGCTTCGTTATTCATAATTGGTGCAGCATTTAAAAAGAATGTCGGTGACACACGGCACTCGCCGGCAATTAAGGTTATGGAACTGCTCGCCAACAAAGTTAAAAAGATTGCCTATAATGACCCGTATGTGCCCGTACTTAAGATTAATGGCAAAACTTATCGCTCAACCCCTTTAACCGCTGATGCCCTAAAAAAAGCCGACTGCGTCTTAATCCTGACTAATCACGATTCATACGATTCCAAGTTTATCCTGAAACATAGCCGATTGATTTTAGATGCCCGTAACCTAATTAAGACCAGAGGCAATAAAAAGGTTTATACGATAGGATTAAAGTAAATTATCAATTTCTGCTAACTACCAACCGCTTAACAGCGGAATGTTGATAATTGATTATTGAAAATTTTCAGTGAAGAAAAGTTTCTGGACAATAAAAATATCAAAAAAAGGCGTCAATCCTGAAGCCGAGACCTTAAAGAAAAGTATTGTAGAGTTTGGAGTCACTAAGTTTAAAGACCTCCAAATAATCAACATTTACTATATTTTTGGCGCCCTGACCAACAAACAAATCAAAGATATCGCGCAGAAATTCATCTATGACCCGGTATCAGAAGATTGTAAAATTAGAAGACGACGAAGTCGTTGCGCGCCGAAGGCGCGGCAATCTCAATTCATTGAAATTGTTTATAAACCAGGTGTGATGGACCCGGCCGCGGAAAATGTGATGACCGCACTCGAAGACCTTGGCTATAAAAATTGCCAAGTTAAAACCGCAAAAAGATACATTTTTTCAGGACAATTAAGCGGGCACACAATTCAACATCTTGCGGAAAATCTTTTCTATAATCCATTAATCCAGGAAGTACTACACAATTATAAGATTCTAAAATTAGAAGATTCTAAAATTAAGAAAAGTAATCTTGAAATTCAATATATTGATATAATCAATAAATCCGTCCAAGAACTGATGGCGATATCCAAGTCACGACTTTTAGCCTTGAATGAACAGGAGATGCTGACAATCCAGAATTACTATAAAAAACTTGGTCGAAATCCAACTGATATCGAACTTGAAACCTTTGCCCAAACCTGGTCTGAACACTGCAAACATAAAACTTTCTCTGCCGACATCATTCTCAACGATGGCAAGAAAAAACAGGTCATAAAAGGACTTCTAAGGTCTTACATCAAAAAAGTAACGCAGGAATTGAATAAGGGATGGTGCCTATCGGTCTTTGAAGATAATTCCGGTGTGGTTGAATTTGATGATAAATATGGTATTGCCTTTAAAGTTGAAACCCATAATCACCCTTCGGCATTAGAGCCGTACGGCGGTGCCGCAACCGGCATTGGCGGTGTAATTCGTGATTGTCTTGGTACTGGTCTTGGCGCTAAGCCAATTCTTAATACCGATGTGTTCTGTTTTGCTCCGCCGGATATGGATGAAAAAGAAGTCCCTGCTGGCGTGCTTGCTCCAAAACGTATTATAAAAGGCGTGGTCGGCGGGGTTCGTGACTATGGCAACCGAATGGGGATTCCGACCGCATCCGGCGCAGTATATTTTGACAAGGGTTTTGTTGCTAATCCTTTGGTCTATTGCGGAACCCTTGGCATAATTCCCAGAGACAAAATTAAGAAAAAGATTGTTAACGGTGATTTGATTGTATTGATTGGCGGAAGAACCGGGCGGGATGGAATACACGGCGTAACCTTTGCATCATTAGAACTGGACGGCGAATCAAAACAGGTCTCATCAGGCGCAGTCCAAATTGGCAATCCGATTGAAGAGAAAAAAGTAACTGATTTATTGTTAGAAGCAAGAGATAAAAATTTGTTTAATGCAACAACCGACTGTGGCGGTGGCGGATTGTCATCCGCAGTCGGTGAACTGGGAAAAAGCGGGGCAATTATTAACTTAGAAAAAGTGCCGTTAAAATACGCCGGGCTCTCTTATACTGAAATTTGGATATCCGAAGCTCAGGAACGGATGATTCTGTTTGTTCCTAAAAAGAAACTTAAAGACTTTCTTGCGCTCAGCCGATTGCATAATGTCGAAGCGACTGTTATCGGCGAAGTTAATTATAGTGGTAGGTTAATATTAAAATATTACGGGAAAAAGGTCGGCGACATTGATATGAAATTCCTGCATCAGGGGTTGCCAAAAAGAAAACTAATCGCATACCGTCGATCGATGGTCGCTGCGGACTGCGGACAGCGGATAGCGAATAGCGACTATAATAAAAAAGTTCTTGATTTGCTCGGTTCATATAACATCGCGAGCAAAGAATGGGTGGTCCGGCAGTATGATTTTGAAGTGCAAGGAAAAACCAATATCAAACCATTTATCGGTCATAAAAATACCGGCCCTTCAGATGCTTGTATAATACGACCGGTTCCTGATTCTACAAAAGCCGTTGTTATCGGTTGTGGTCTTGCTCCGCAATTTCAGAAAGACGCTTACTGGATGGCGGCATCAGCAATTGATGAAGCATTAAGAAATATCGTTGCGGTTGGCGGCGACCCAGACCGAACTGCCTTGCTTGATAATTTCTGCTGGGGCAACCCGGAAAAACCAGAAATCTTGGCTGGTTTAGTCAAGGCCTGCCAGGCGTGTTATGATATTGCTAAAGTCTATGGCACGCCCTTTATATCTGGTAAAGATAGTTTATACAACGAGTATAAATCAATATCTGGCGAAACTCTTTCAATTCCTTGTACTCTGTTGATTTCCGCAGTCAGCGTAATCTCAGATATTACAAAAACCGTAACAATGAATTTTAAGCAATCCGACGAATTAATTTATTTAATCGGCGACACTTATCCTGAGTTCGATACACCAAAAGTAAGGCCGGTTCTCGGCAAAAAGATTTTCCGCTCTTTACACAAGGCAATAAAATCAGAATTGGTATCTGCCTGTCACGACTTATCTGAAGGCGGTCTGGCAATTGCTCTTGCCGAAATGTGTTTTGCTAGTAACATTGGCGCAGAAATATCTTTAAAATCTTCAATGCTCACTACTCACTACTCGCTACTCGCTACAAATGATGTTCTTTTATTTTCGGAATCGAATATCCGTTTTCTTGTTTCGGTTCAGCGGGTAAATAAAACAAAGTTCGAACAAATGATAAAAGACCTCCCCTATTTCTGCATTGGTAAAACAACTTTATCGGACCGGATGATAATAAAAGGGGTCAAAAGAAATATTATTGTCAATCTTGCCAT
>CAZXRM010000026.1:0-12991 GCA_964642595.1 uncultured bacterium | reverse complement strand
TTCTTCAGTCGTTAGATTAAAGAATTTCCCGCTAATACCTTCCCCCTCTTTCGAGGTTCCGAGATAATACAATGCTTCAGCTGATATTTCAGGTGATTTTAATGTTTTATCATAGAAGTTCTTTTTAACCCAGCGGTAAACCGGTCCGTTTTCCTTGCCGGTTTCAGTTTTGACCGCTCCGGGATGCATTGTATTTATTGTTATTCCTGTGTTTTTAAAATGTTCATTAAAAACAATCATAGATAAAAGTTCTGCAAGTTTTGCCGAACCATAACTTATTAAACCCGAATATCGTCGTCTATCCCAATTCAAATCATCCAGTCTCAAACCCCAGGCGGCAAAGCGATGCCCTTCCGAGCCAACCAAAATGATTCTCCCTTTTTGTTGAGATTTGAGTTTATCCATAATTAGGTAATTAATAACAAATGATGAAAGATAGTTTACGACAAAAACCTTGTCAAACCCGTCCCGTGTTAACGCTTTTTTGTTCAAATAAATACCGGCATTATGGATGAGCACATCTATCGGGGGTTTTAATTTGGCAAGTTTTTCCGCGACCATATAAA
Organism: uncultured bacterium; assembly: GCA_964642595.1. Taxonomy (GTDB): domain Bacteria; phylum Hydrothermota; class Tepidihabitantia; order Tepidihabitantales; family CAIPLT01; genus CAIPLT01. The sequence continues at coordinate 12,425 of CAZXRM010000026.1, read as the reverse complement.
TATCTTGCAAAATACTCAGGTCGGCGATAATGAAATCGCATTTTGCGTCAAACTCGTTCTCAATTTCCCGTTTTAAGGTCTCGGATTTTTGCGGGTTGCGATTAATTACCAGCAGATTTGCTTTATGCGCAGCATATTTTCTGACCGCATGATGACCGATGCCCGATGTTGCGCCGGTTATTACAACAAGTTTTCCATTAAAATCTTCGCTGCAAATTTGGGGGGCTAGCCGGTTGTTTCGAATCATTGCCAAAATGTTAGACCAGTGATATTCTTTAAAGTATTTGATAAATTTATTGTTCTTTTTCATGAAGACTACCCAAATCTTTTTTTCATAAACTTCCGATAAGCCTTGCCAAACCTCGGAATATTGTCAAAGATATCTCCCCACAAGTCAAAAAAATCTCTCTGCTCGGTAATTTTGCCTTCATTGTTTATGGTCAGCCGGCTTGCGCCGTACAATACAGAACCCGGATATTTCTTGTAACTGATTGTCATTTCCCATTCAATGAATATTATATTCCCTTCCATAACCGCATTGACGATATTCATTTTCAGTTTTTTTGAACGCCGGGTCAAGCGTTTGGTCATTGCGGTAAATTCTTCGATGCCGCGTATTTCTTGAATAGAATCACGGAAATAGATGTCTTTATCATAATAAGGAATGATATGTGACCAATCCGGCTTGCCTTCTATGTTATATGTTTTAGACCACAATTCCTTGATAAGGTCAAGTGTAATTGTTTTTTCCATAAATGCTTTCTTTCTGTTCTTTTGTCCGGGTAAAAATAAATTTGGTAATCATAAATTAGTTAATTACAATATAAAAAAAAGACTTATAAGTCAATACCGCTGATTACCAATCCGTCGCTTTTTTGCTTTCCAACCGGTCTTCTAATGTATCGTCTAATAGCGGGAAAAAATCATAGCAGGTGATTTGTTCCAGTCGGTCAATTGTTATCGAATAATCAATCGGTTTGCCGGGAATAAAAGTTTTCCGGTTAGGCAATAAAAAAGCGTGCACAGAAAAGGCACTTTTTTTATTAGTTGAGAGAACACACTTAAAACAATGCGTCGGCACCGCAACCTTATTGAATCCAATAAAAGTAGTTGGTGTTGTAAAATGACTGTCTGCGCTCATAAAGACATTGCCGGTAATAATCCATGCCCCACCTTCGGTTTTAACTTTGTCCCGCACCTCGTCTTCTAATCTTTGCCAGATTTTTTGGTTTAACTGCGGAGTCTGCGGGCTCATATTAGACAACAAAAATGTCGCAGTCATCGCATCTTTGCTCCGCTTGAAATCTGCCGCCGGCGCCATATGCCCGCGGTTATAACCGCTTTTTTCATAATCTTTTAACTCTGCCCGAGCGCCGACCGGCAATCGCGGGTCAGGTCTAAATTGACCTTGCCGTTTTGTCTCACCCTCAAGGTGTTGGGCCGTGAGATAATATGCAACCCAGTACGGAATTTTCCAGGTGTCGTTATGGTTAATTATAAAATAGCCCTTATTTAATAATGTGCCGCGACGACTGGCTATTCCATATTGAAGATTCAATGAATCGCTAAAGATTGGATAAGAACTTTTCTGGACTGGTTTAGATTTTGATGGTACCGGTTTATTACATCGAACCGCGACCGCAAAGAACAGCACCGCAATCACGATATAAATTGCCTTTATTTTACTTAACCTGCTTGACATATTGCTCGGTATATTTACAATTGTCGTATGCTGAAAAAGATATCCCATAACAAACTTAGCAAAACCGGACAGTTGATAATTGTGATTAGTATCATCGTCGTCGTCCTGTTTGTGATTGTCTTTTTCTTATTAAAAACAACCCCGGTCATAATACCCACAGAATAAATCTAAAGTATCTTCTTTTTATCGGGCTGGATTGCTTCATCGCCGTCGTTAAACTTGGCGACAATGTGTGCGCCGTCACAAAATGGTTTATTGTGGGACTTGCCGCATCGGCACAAGGTCACGCGGTTTCTTATTTCATACAAAATCCCGTTCGTCGATTCAATCGGCACGCAGCCTTTGACCCAAATCGGACCGCTCGTTTTTGTGTGCGGGTCTTCAACTAAACTGATTGAGGGTTTAAAATCGGGTTCGATCGGTCTTGAAATCTTTTTATCAATTATCACCAATCTTCCTGCCGGGCAATTACACGCAGTTTCAATCGCGAGCGCTTTTAACTTGGGCTTGTCTGATTTCTCGGTCAGTTGCCAGGTACCGATTGATTTATAGCAAAACCGCGCGCTGGCGCAGAGTTTTTCGACATCGGTTAAATCCAATTCCGGTCCTTCTGTCATATCTGCTTGCTCAGCATAACTTTTTCTGGTTGCGGTCTCGGTACCATTAAACTTTGTATCGATGTGCTTGCCATCGCAAAATGGCGGACTCTTTGATTTGCCACAACGACACAACGCATAGCTTTCTTGTTTTGGATACCCGTCGCTTTTTTCCCATTTTAAGGGGACTTTCTTTTCGTCGCAAATAATAATCTCTTTTGCCAGCGGTAAATTTCCCGAAATTAAATACGGACCGTCTTTGGTAATTTTTACTTTGGGGTTTTTTCTCATATAATATTATATGTCTTAAAAAGCATTAGTAATATGCTCTATCTGATTTTCTTTATCCTGTATAACTATGCTTAGGACATCAAATCTAATCTCGCATTCATCAACTTCTTTTTTCTGCAAATAAAATTCAGCCAGGTCCCTGATTTTTGCTTGTTTTCTTACCCCGATGCTTTCAAACGGTTCTACGTCTTTGTCTGATTTACGGGTTTTTACTTCGATAAAAATGAGCGCTTCTTTCTCTTTGGCGATAATATCAATTTCGCCCATCGTACAGCGATAATTACGTTCTATAATTTTATAGCCAAGTTTTTTTAGATATTTAACTGCTAAATCTTCACCCTGTTTGCCTAAAGAGTCCGCCATAACCATATAAACCACGAGATTTCATCCGAAGCGGATTTCGGTTTGTTTAAAAGAAGACCGTATCGGTCACAGATTGTCACCAGAAAAAATCTTTTGTTAATCTTGTGTTAATCTGTGATTTCATTTATTCTTTTTACTCAATCGGCATTGAAGTTTGGCGCACCGGCTCAAAACTTTTCCGGTGGATTTTGGTTGGTCCGATTTTGGCGATTGCTTTTTTATGGCCCGGTGTCGGATAGCCCTTGTTCGTTACAAAGTTGTATTTCGGATAACGCTTGTGCAGTTTTTTCATTATCCGGTCACGGGTTACTTTAGCGATGATTGACGCGCAGGCAATCGAGATACTTTTTTGGTCGCCCTTAATAATGCCGATATTGGGGATTTCGCATTCCGGAATTTCAAACCCGTCAACAATCGCCTGGTCGCATTTATAATCGAGCGCGCGGATTGCGCGGTTCATTGCCAGAAACGAAGCATTGCGGATATTAAGCCGGTCAATCTCTTTGACCGTTGCCAAATCAATACCGATTGCGACTGCGTTTTTAATAATGATCGGATATAATTTCTCGCGTGCCTTGGCGGTTAATTGTTTGGAATCCTTAACTCCGGGGATGTTGGTAAATGGTTTTAAGACGATTGCAGCGGCAACGACCGGTCCGGCTAAAGCACCGCGTCCGACTTCGTCAATCCCGCAGAATATCTTTTTTTGCTGCCAAAGTTCAAGGTCTATTTTTGACTTCACGATAACCTTTTAAATTACTGCGAACAACGCTAACTTACTTTCTCTTCTTTTAACCGTGCGTCCTGTCCTTTTTTGTGTCGCAGGTAATATAATTTTGCCCGACGCACTTTGCTCTGTTTTTTCACTTCAAGCCGGTTGATGACCGGTGAATTCAATGGAAAGATTCTTTCAATGCCGATACCGCGGGTGATTTTGCGCACGGTTACCGACTTGTTTTCTTTGTTGCCTTTTATTTTAATTACGATGCCCTGAAATGCCTGAATTCTTTCCTTGTCACCTTCGATAATCCGGTGCGACACCTTAACTTCTGAGCCGACTCGCATCTGGCTTATTGCTGCATCAAGTTCTTCTTTACTTGCCGCTTTGGCAATTGCTTTTTCCTTGCGTTTCTCTTTAGCCATTTTATCTCCTATTTAATTTTCTTATTTAACCACGGATTAACACTGATAAACACGGATTTTTCATATAAGTTTAAAAAGTATAACATTTTATTTTTTCTCTGTGTCTCTGTATCTTTGTGGTATATTTCTTAATAAATCTGGTCTTTTTTCTTTAGTTAATTTTAGCGCCATATCGTCGCGCCATTCTTTCACTTTCTGGTGATTACCGGACACGAGCACTTCCGGCACTTTGTATCCGCGGAAATCCTGCGGTCTTGTGTAATACGGCGCGTCTAAAAGTCCCGAAATAAAAGAATCGGAATTGACTGATTCTTTATCGCCGACCACATCTGGCAAGAGCCGTGTCATCGCTTCCAGTAAAACGAGCGATGCGGTTTCGCCACCGGAAAGCACATAATCGCCGACCGATATCTCGTCATCAACCAGATGTTCGGCAACTCTTCCGTCAACACCTTTGTATCTTCCACAGATCATAATCAGATGTTCTTTCCTGCTTAAATCATTAACAATATCCTGGTTCAAAGCCCTGCCCTGAGGTGAAAACAGAATCACATAAGAATTATCCTGTCTCACGCTTTCCACTGCCTTGAAAATTGGCTCGGGTTTTAATATCATACCGGGAAATCCGCCGAACGGATAATCGTCAACTGTGCGGTATGTATCGGTTGCAAAGTCACGCAGATTTATTGTATCAACCTGTACCATATTTTTCTCCTGCCCGATTCGCATTACACCGCATTGCAACGGGCCGGTAAAAAATTCCGGGAAGATTGTAACAATATGAACACGCATCGTTTGTACTTTTAGCTAAATTGCTATTTACTATATGCTGTTACACTCCGACGCATCGTAGGACGGCAAAAATCTTAGGTTTTGGGATATTTTATTCTAAGATTTCGAGTTGTGCGCGTTTTCCTTGTTTCATCGCTGCGGCTGAGATGATTGATCTCATTGCCTTAGCGGTTCGACCTTCTTTGCCGATAATTTTACCGAGGTCGCCCTCACCAACTCGTAATTCATAAATCAAAGTTTTTTCCCCGGCGATTTCCTTTATCATCACTTTATCGGGATGGTCAACTAGAGCTTTTGCCATATATTCAATCAGTTCTTTCATGTTATCCTCCTAATTGAGATTCCGCTTGAATCGAACCCGAATCGGGCGCGCCCTCTTGGGTTTCTTGCGGTTTAGTTTGCTTCGTGTATCTGGTTATGAGTCGTTTCGTAGTGTCGGTTGCTTGTGCACCTTTCGACAACCAGTAATCGACTCGTTGTTTATTTAGTGTTAGCTGTTTAGATTTTGGATTATAGTATCCGACTGACTCAAGATATTTGCCGTCCCTCGCGCGTCGTGAATCTGTTGCTACTATCCGATACAACGGTACATTTCGTCTGCCAATTCGTTTAAGTCTTATTTTTACCATAATATAGCTCTATTAATTTAATTGTATATAATAATATGAAATATACCAATTGTCAAGAGTTACTTGCTAAGCACTAAACTCTAAATCCTAAATTCTAAACAATAGCAAAATTACAAAATCAAAATGGTTTTGAGCATTTGATATTAGTGTTTGTTTAGGATTTAGATATTAGAAATTAGGATTTATCTAACTTCTTTAGTTCTTCTTCTGGTGTCATTGATTCGATGCTTGAGAGTTTATTATCAAACTTTAGAAGTTTCTTTTCGGCATCTTCATACTTTCCCTGCGCATTGGTAAGATGCTTGCCAAGCGTTTCGAACTCTCCTTTAAACCCCTCAAAATCATTGGTCAGTTTCTGCAGGGTAATTAAAATCTGCTCGGCTCGCTGTTCAATCTTGAGCCCGCGCAGTCCTAAAACAATTGCCTGCAGATAAGCATAAAGACTGTTGGGCGAGACCAATATTATTTTCTGTTCCAGTGCATATCTGGAAACACTTTTGTCGCCCGAGTCCATAATTATCTCGTAATATATATTTTCGGCCGGCACATACATCATCGCAAAATCATAGGTGTTTTCATCCGGCAAAATATACTTGCCCGAAATTTTATCAATGTGCAATTTAACATCACGGAAAAACTCTTTTCTTGCCTGGGTTCGCTCTTCTTCGGTCAAGCTTTCTGTGATACGATGAAACTTTGCCAGTACATACTTGGCATCAATCGGCACAAGTTTCTGTCCCAATTTTACAACCGCATCAACTTTTTCACCACTCTTAAATGAATATTGAATTTCATAATATTCCTGCGGCATAATTTGTCCGAGCAGACTTTCCAACGAGAATTCGCCTAATATACCACGGGCTTTGGGTGCTTTAAGAATCTCGGATAGTTTTGATATGTCTTTTCCCACATCGAAAATTTGTTTGGATGCCTGAGACAATCCGCCGATTTCTTTTTTGACATCCGATATAACGGTTGCCGCATTATCCAGTCGTTTGCCAATCTGTCCAGTCGTGTCAGTAAGCTGGGAAGTAACATTTTGCATCTGCTGATTTACTTCAGTTCGGATTTGTGAGAGTTGTTGGGTCAAGGTATCACTCGTCTGTTTTCTTAAACTCTCAATCTGATTCTGCAGCATCGTCAAACTCTGGTCAGACGACTGCTGTTTCTGCGGTCTTAATAATAAATAAATTACAAGTCCGATTAAAACAATTAATAAAATTATAGCGGCAATATTCATATAGTTAAGATATATAAAACTATTTAAAAGTCAATGTTAAAAAATTGGTTAATCCAATAACCATTTCCATAATGGTACAAACAAAACCTTTTGACGACCGAATAATTTTTCTTCTTCATAATAATCGGTTATTATTATTAATTTTGAGCATTTTAATTCTTTCCCTGCTTTTAGCAAAGGTAAAATCTCGCGCTTTTCAGTCTCGGGATGATGTGGGTTGGCACAAACCTGAATTAAAAATTTTATCTTTAATCCTTCTTTAACTACAAAATCAACTTCTTTTTTCTTCATGTCCTGCCAGTAAAATATCTCTAATAAGGGTTTGCGGACTTTATCACCCTTTAATTTTAGATATACCGTGTTTTCCAAAATACGGCCTAAATCTTGACTAAAATTAAATCCATAAACCGTTCTTAATCCATTATCGACAATATATACCTTTCTTGGCCTTAAAGACTGCTCTTTTAATGAATAAGAAAATTTGCGAACAAAAAAGAACAATCCGATTTCTTCTAAGTAAGAAGCATATTCAATTATTGTTCTTTTACTAATCGGATAGGTTTGCTTTGTCCATTGCCAGAACGCGTTCATCGAAAACAGATTGCCAACATTTGAAGTAAGATACTTAACCGTTTCTCGCAATACTGTTTGATTTCTTATTCGATAACGCTCAATTAAATCTCTTAAAAACATCGTATCCATATATTCTTTTAGTATTCTAATTTTCAGTTCTTTTTGGGATAAAACAACCTCGGGAAATCCGCCAAACTCCAGATATTCGCTAAGGGTCTTTTTTATATTGAATCTCGTTTTTGAATAAACTGTGTCTTTTTCGACAGTTATTGCCTTTGTTGATAATATTTCTCTTAAGGAAAATGGCAAGACTTCAAAATTTATTGCCCGACCACGCAATGAAGTTGCAATCTCTTGAGATAAAAATTTAGAAGAAGAGCCGGTCAAAAACATCCGGAAGTTTCTGGTATCATATATTCTACGAATGCCCATTTCCCAGTTTTTGACATTTTGTATCTCATCAAAAAAGATAAAATTATCAGAATCTTTTAATTCGGGGTAAAGCTCAAAATATGTTTCGTGAATTAACTCTATCCCCTTTGCATCAATTGGAAGTAATCGCGGGTCGTCAAAATTAACATAAAAGATGTTTTTTCGATTCACCTTGTTTTTGATTAATTGCTGCATTAAAGAAAACAAAAGATATGTTTTTCCGCTGCGTCGCGGACCGGTAATTGCAATAATCTTTTGTGAATCGAGCGGCACTTTAATTTCACGCGGATAGATTAAAGGAAACTCAAATTCCTGTCCTTCCTTAATAATTTGCTTCAAAATCTCTTTATTCATAACAGCACCATTTTGATACTAAAATGGTATCATAAACAGCACCAAATTCAAGTATCTTATGAGAAAAACCCCTTGCCCAATGCCATTAGACGATTGCTGTTTCTGCGGTCTTAGCAGTAAATAAATTACAAGTCCAATTAAAATAATTAATGATATAATAATGGCAATATTCATACAAGAAAAATACCCTTAAATTTATAGAAAGTCAATATTAAAAGAAACAATCTATTGACAAATAATAAGTTGAATATATTATTAATTACAATATCTAATTGGAGGCGGTATGAAAAAAGCAATACTTTTTATTTATACTTGTTTATGTTTTATTTTCGGATACGCAGAACAGAATAAATCTGAAGTTGGACTAAACATCGGTAAAGATTGTGTCGTATACCATTTGTGGGCCGGGGGATATTACGACGAAGACAACGATTTTTCACCAAGAACAATAAATATACAAGTGACTTCCTCTATAAATAATATAATAAAAGTTGGGATAAAATCTGGATATTCATTTCGAACCAATCAACAAAGCTATAAAAGTCTTAGTAATGATGAATCATACAGGTATGGATATGAGTTAAAAGGTGGTTATTTTCAAGTGTTGGGATTGGTTAATTCATCGCTGACAGAAAAAATATCAATTTTTATTGGTGCTGGCGGTGGGTTTAATTATTATGCATCGAATTACTTCCATTCGACAAATTATTTTACATCTCAGCGATATACAACAATAGGTTTTTCACAAACATTTTTGTTTGGGGGCTCATTTCGAATTTCTGAGAAAATAACCCTTCCCCTCACTTTTGAAAAATTAGGGTTTGAAAATTTACGATACCAATATGATGCTTATAATAACGAAGGCAAAAAAGTCGGTGAGCATACGCTAGACTATCAACCAAAAAGTGGTTTTGACGATGTTGGTATTACGATGGGCATTGTCTTTTCATTATAAAAATTAATTTATTGACGACAATATAGAATAATTTATTTACATTCTAAGTAAATCAGAGATCCTTTCATATTTAAAATAGAAAAAGTGTTTTCCTTATTTACAATATTGACTTCATAATTTTTACCATTTACCATTTTATAATGAAACAATTTAGAATATTAGCCGTGCTGGTTTTAACATTAAGCACATTTGCTTTGGGCTGGATTCAAGTGACCAATGTCCCGACCGATGAACGGCAGTCAACTTCTACCTGGCTGAATAACCAATATTTGGTTTGCTGGTCAGATGCACGCGATTGGGGAATTTATTCGGCGGCAACGATTCGCGGTGCCCGCATCTCAAGCAGCGGTGCTGTGCTTGATGCAAACAGTTTTCTGATTGACGGCGGTTACCCGGACCGCTTGATGCCGAAAATCTGCGCGGGCAATTCGAACTGGATGATTGCTTATCAGCAAGGGTGCTGAGACGCGCGGGATATAATCGGTGCCCGTGTGGCATCAAACGGAAACATCCTTAGTCATTTAATAATCAGCAATTATCCATATTCGCAATCTCTGCCGGATATGGCATTCAACGGGGATAACTTTCTTGCGACCTGGACTGACAAACGCGATGATATCAGCCATATCTTTTACACAACAATTAATCAAAATGGCACTGTGCTTAATCCGGTTGGCACAAAACTGAGCGGAAAAGACTCTTCGGATTTTTACTCGAACAGCGTAACCGCATCTAACGGCAATAATTATCTGGTATCGTACATCGGCGCAAATTCGGTCGGAACCGTCGGGCTCCTTTCGATGATTGACAGTGCGGGCATTATTATTGATACGATACCATACGCAATCTGCGACGACACGATGTTATTGTTGGAAATGACTGCCGCGTCCGATGGCCAGGAATATCTTATTGCTTTAACTAATTTATTAAGAGGGGCAAGCGGTATTGACCTGTATTTCCAAAGAGTCAGCAACCGCGGGCACCTGCTTGATTTAACACTGCGCCATATCGCTTATAATTATTCGGGTATTTTCGATATAAATGTTGCTTTTGGCGGAGGAATTTATCTGGTCGCCTGGAGCGATAATGACAATATCTGGGGTTCAAGAATCAAACCCGACGGAACCCTGCTTGACCCGGGCGGTTTTCTTATCTGCAGTGATTCCGGACAACAAATTGACCCGTCCATCGCAAGTGACGGGCACCGGTTTTTGGTGACCTGGACTGACAGCCGGAACGGAAATTATGATATCTATGCGACATTCGTTGATAGTGCCGGCAATGTCGGTTTAGCGGAAAATATGACTAATCCAATGCCTGGCCGATTATCGTTTAATGTATCACCAAACCCTTTTAATAAAGAAACAAGAATTAAACTCAATTATCCTTTATCAAATAATATTTCGGTTGGTATTTATGATATTGCCGGCAAGCTGGTCAAATCATTTGATGTATCTGGCGGTGTGCGGTCTGCGAATAGCGAATATATCTGGGACGGCAAAGATAGTCAGGGCAAAAAATTGCCGGCTGGCGTGTATATTATAAATATCAAAAATTCTGAATTTTCTGCCAGCCAGAAAATCATAATTCAAAGATAACAGTCATAATGCGTGCTAATTAAACAAAAGGCGATAAAGGAGCAATCGCTATGCCTGACAATAAAACAAAAATGTTTCGGAAAAATAATTTAACGAACAAATTATTCGTTTTTGGAGTTTTTATTTTCACCGCATTATCTTGCGCGACACAGGAATTTGACGCAAGCACAACCATCAACTTTTCATTTCAGTCCAACATTATCGTTGTCCGGATTCGGATAAACGGCATACCCAAAGATTTTCTGCTCGACAGCGGCGCATCGCACACCACGATTTCCAATGCCCTGTCCAAAGAATTAAACCTTAAAGTTGTCGAAAAAGTAAAGGGGCGCGGGCTGGGCGGTGAAGCCGATGTATCAATCGTGCACGTTGATTCAATCGGGGTCGGCAATATCATACTGCAGGATTTCTCCTGCGCGGCTATGGATTTTACCAATCTGGCTGGGCTGGTCAATGAAAGCGTTTGCGGTTTGCTTGGTTATGATTTTCTGTCCCAGTTTAAACTTACGATTGATTATCGGGCACGGCAGGTAACGTTTGATAAATATAAAACTGAACCAGTGGCGCGCTTTGTCATTACCGGAGATACGTTTTACAGTCCAAAATACAAGATAAAACTCGTAAGGCCAAACCAGTTCTGGCAAATCAACCCTGAAACTCTGGCATCAATAAATGTAGTAACTCTGAAAAAAACAAATACATCGGCAGTAATTAAAATCCGAGCAAGAGAAATGCAAGGTTCGACACTCGATGGCCTTATGCCATTGGTCGAATCAACCACAAAAGTACAGGTGGAAAATTATCAAAATATTTCCAAAAACAAAAAATCCGGCAAGGCAGGAGAATATTTTGAACTCGAATATACAGGCAAAAAAGACGGCATACCAATGCAGTTCAAACAAGTTGTATTTAAAAGCAATGAATTTCAGTGCAACATAACCTATTCAGCAACAGTTTCCGAATTTCAGCAGTCGATTAAAGACTTTGACAGCATAATACAAAGCATTTCGTTTAGATAACCTGAACCCTTTCCTGATGCCTGACCTGATGATTGCTTTAATCCATTCTACGATTTATCGAATGATGACCTGCCCGTTTCGTCTTTGCTTTTGATATTACAAACATTAATACACATATAATTACCTGCCAACTTAGTCGTTCAAAAACAAGCATGTTTAGAAATTTAAATTGCTCTTCTTTTTCACTTCTCTTGCTCAATGCTATAAGCTCTCTTGCTTCATTCAGGGGATACCTCCCCTTGTTTTTTGTGTAGCGGGATTAGGGGTTGGGAGTTAACGAGTTAGACTAAAAAGCCACTCAAAAACTATGTTACAAATCTGTAACATTTTTCCCCAAAACAACACCCCTTCTCTGCGACCTTCGCGTTCTCCACGCACCAATTTTCAATGGTGCGGGACACGTCTGCGGTAATTTCTTCTAATAGAATTAACCGGATTTCTTCCAGTGTTTTCAGTGACCTCTGTGGTTATCTTTCTCTGCTGTTTCTGATATTTCCGTGGTTAATTGTTGCTTTCGTTGATATAAATTGTATAATAAGACTTAAAGCTTATGAGTATCTAATCGGGGGAAAGATAAACCGACGGGATTAACCGGATGGAAAAAGATTTTTAAATATCCTGTGTTTCCTGTCTATATAAAATGATGATTTTAGTATTTATCGGCTTCAATTATCGAATCCGAGAAGAAGAAAAAATCTTACTTGACGGCTTCGGTGACGAATATAGGGAGTATATTAA
>CAZXRM010000025.1:4690-13133 GCA_964642595.1 uncultured bacterium | reverse complement strand
AAATTACACAGATTTATGATAGATTACACAGATTAGTTGTGTTACATTTTTCAATCAGTGTAATCTTTGTTTTTAATCCGTGTAATCAATTTTAAAGTACTTGACGATTGCATTTTCTTGATTATAATCTCATTTGGTGATTAAATTGAAAAAAGGACCTGTAACGCAATTAAAAGAAGATTTAGAAAAAGCAAAACAAGAATCTAAATCGCATCGCGAAGAATATTTACGGGCATTGGCAGAGTTTGAAAATTTTCGTAAACGTAAAGAGCGGGAGATTGATGAATTCCGCTGTTTTGCCAATATAAATTTACTGACTGAATTAATACCGGTATTAGAAAATTTTGACCGAGCTTTGACGCATATCGAAAAAACGGATAATTACGAGAGTTTAAAAAAAGGCATTGATATTGCATATCGTCAATTGTTAAATGTCTTAGATAAATTTGGATTAAAAGAATTTTCTTGCATCGGTCAGGAATTTGACCCTAAAACCTGTGAAGCAATAAGTTTTATTCCGACCAATGACCAACCCGAAAACACGGTTGTTCAGGAACTCGGCAAAGGATACATTTATCAGGATAAGGTCATAAGACCAGCAAGAGTAATTGTTGCCAAGCAACCTGCGAATAAGACGAATGATAGCGAATAATACGAATATTGTGTATCCTGAATTGTCATACAAAATAATGGGTGCGATTTTTGAAGTGCACCAGCAATTAGGACCAGGATTTGTCGAATCAGTTTACGAGAAAGCTCTGGTAAATGAACTTAGTGATAAGGGATTAAAAGTTGAAGCACAAAAAGTAATTAATTTAATGTACAAGAATAAAAAAATTGGCATTCACCGCCTTGATTTGGTAGTTGATGATAAGGTCATTCTGGAATTAAAAGCACTGGAACGATTTGCCCCTTATCACAAAGCACAACTAACTTCATATTTAAAAGCAAGCGATTATAAACTTGGTATTTTAGTCAATTTTTCAAAAGAAAAGGTTGAATACAAACGTGTTGTTATCCGATAATATTATTCGATTAATTAGTTGTAATTCGTTTTATTCGGTAACTTTAATTCGGTCAGTTAGTTATCATTCGAACAAATCAATTCGATTAATTAGCTGTCATTCGAACAATTTAATTCGGTTAATTTGTTATCATTCGAGACATTCGCTTCCGAAGGAGTGTGATTTGATTTAGCCGACTGAAAATAATCTAAATCCTTTTTCTCTATATATAGTCTAATAGAATATAGAATTTTTTAGAATTTTGGAGGAATATTATGTCTAAAGTAATTGGTATAGATTTAGGAACAACTTTTTCCTGCGTGGCAGTAATGGAACGTGGGCAACCGGTTGTTATTCCCAATCCCGAAGGCGGCAGAACAACGCCTTCAGTTGTCGCATTTGGTAAAGAGCGTTTGGTTGGAACATTAGCACGGCGCCAATCAATCATCAATCCCGAGCACACGGTTTATTCAATCAAACGGTTTATGGGACGACGGTTTTCCGAAGTTCAGGAAGAACTTAAGCGAGTCCCGTATAAAGTAGTCGAAGCACCGAATGGTGATGCCTGGGTAAAAGTTGAAGATAAAACTTATTCACCACCTGAAATATCGGCAATGATTCTGCAGTATCTGAAAAAAGCAGCCGAAGCATATCTCGGTGAACCAGTCACAAAAGCAGTTATTACCGTACCTGCATATTTTAACGACTCGCAAAGACAGGCAACTAAAGATGCCGGTAAAATCGCTGGACTGGAAGTTTTACGAATTATCAATGAACCGACTGCCGCAGCATTAGCATATGGTCTTGATAAGAAGAAAGCAGAAAAGATTGCAGTTTATGACTTGGGCGGCGGCACATTTGATATTTCAATTCTGGAAATCGGCGAAGGTCTTTTTGAAGTCCATTCGACCAATGGTAATACCCATCTTGGCGGTGATGATTTTGATGTAAGGATTATGGAATGGGTATTGGAAGAATTCAAAAAAGAACACAATATTGACTTGTCCAAAGACCGGACGGCATTGCAAAGAATCCGTGAAGCATCGGAAAAAGCAAAGTGCGAGTTGTCAACTACAATGGAAACCACAATCTCATTACCGTTCATCTATTCCGACCCGTCCAAAGGACCGATGCATCTGGAATTGAGATTTTCCAGAGCAAACCTCGAAGCTTTGGTTGAAGATTTAGTTCAGGGAACTTTAGGACCAGTCAAAAAAGCATTGGAAGACGCTAAGATGACGCCTTCTAATATTGATGAAGTGATTCTGGTTGGCGGACAAATCAGAATGCCGAGAGTTCAGGAAACCGTGCGCATATTCTTCAGCAAAGAACCGCATAAAGGTATTAATCCGGACGAAGTTGTTGCAGTCGGCGCCGCAATCCAAGGTGCGGTTTTAGCCGGTGAAGTTAAAGATGTTGTTCTGCTTGATGTAACTCCCCTGTCACTTGGCATTGAAACTTTGGGTGGGGTAATGACAAAAATCATAGACCGCAACACTACAATCCCGACCCGAAAAAGTCAGGTGTTTACAACTGCTGAAGATAATCAGAATGCAGTCACTGTTCATATTTTACAAGGTGAGCGTGAATTCGCGGTTGATAACCGAACCTTAGGACGATTTGAACTTATGGGCATCCCGCCCGCACCGCGTGGCATTCCTCAGATTGAAGTTACTTTTAATATTGATGCGGATGGTATCTTGCATGTTACCGCAAAAGACCTGGCAACCAAAAAAGAACAGAGCATAAGAATTACTGCTTCGTCTGGTCTGAATAAAGAAGATATTGACCGAGCCGTCAAAGATGCTGATTCGCATTCAGCTGATGACCGAGCCAAACGAGAAGTAATTGATACGAGAAACCGTGCTGATACTCTTGTTTATCATACTGAAAAAAGTCTGAAAGACTATGGCGATAAAGTTTCTGAATCAGAACGGAAAAATATCGAAGATGCAATCAAAACTCTTAAAGAAACTATGAAAGGCAATGATAAGGCAGCGATTGAAAAAGACATCGAATCCCTGCAAAAAGCAAGCCACAAACTGGCTGAAGAAATGTATAAACAGGCACAAGCAAAAGGTGCTGAACAAACAACCGCTACCGGACCCAAAGAAGAACCCAAATCAGGTGACAAAAAAGTTGACGCCGACTATCAGGTGTATGATGATGATAAGAAATAATATAGCTGTTAGTTTTTTGTTTTTGGTTTTTAGTAAAATGCTAACAACGAACAACTAACAACCACCAACTAGTAAATGGCAAAACGCGACTACTACGAAGTTCTCGGAATCTCAAAAAACTCATCGGCAGATGAAATCAAGCAGGCATATCGCCGTTTGGCAAAACAGTATCATCCGGATATGAATCCGGATGACCGCAAAGGCGCCGAAGAAAAATTTAAAGAGCTGTCTGAAGCGTATGAAGTCTTAATTGACCCGAAAAAGAAAGAACTTTATGACCAGTATGGTCACGAGGGTGTTTCACAGCGATTCAGCCCGGGTGGCTTCCAATGGCAGGACTTTAGCCATGCCGATGATTTGAAAGATATTTTTGGTGATTTTGACCTGTCGAGTATCTTTCGCGGATTTGGCGGCAGCAGTATCTTTGATTTATTTACTGGTGGTTCTGAAGTTACCCGCAGTCGTAAAGCGCGTGGTCGTGATATTCATGTCCGACTGCGTTTAACTCTCGAAGAAATTGCTGAAGGCACAACTAAGGAAATCAGTTTTTCAAGATATGAAAAATGTGATGAGTGTAAAGGCGTAGGCGGAACCGGCAAAGTAACCTGCTCGGCGTGTCAGGGACGCGGTGAAAAAAAACATGTGACCCGAAGCGTATTCGGGCAGTTCGTGCAAATCACGGCTTGTTCTGAATGTCAGGGCGAAGGTCAGGTCATAAAAAATAAATGCTCAAAATGTAATGGTGATGGCAGAATGAGAGTGGAACGGACAATCAAGGTTAATATTCCTTCTGGTGTCAGTACTGGTAATTATATACCTTTGCGCGGCGAAGGTCATTTTGGTCCGGGTGGCTATGGTAATGTGATAATTGAAATGGAAGAAAAAGAGCACGATTTATTTCTGCGCAGCGGAGATAATATAGTTTTCGAACTCCCTATATCGGTTACAACCGCATCACTTGGTGGCGAAACAGAAATACCGACTCTGAACGGCAGAAAAAAGATAAAAATTCCGTCAGGTATTCAATCCAACGAAATCATCCGAGTTAAAGGTGCAGGAATAAAACGACTAAACGGCGGACGCGGTGATGAACTGGTACAGGTTGCAGTCCATATTCCAAAACATCTTTCGAATCAAGAAAAAACATTGCTTAATGAATGGGAAAAGATACGCAGTGAATCAATTCCCCAGCCACGAAAACCGCGGGAACAATAATGGAACTCTACTACACGGATAAAAAGAATATCCTTTCTAATTATTTGCTGATTACCGGCTCAGAAGCGCACCATATCAGCAAGGTGATGCGACACAAACCAGATGATATTATTTATGTGACCGACGGTCAGGACAACGAATATCAGACTATCATTAAGAAAATTGAAAAAAATACAATAAAGGCAGAAATATTCAATCGAACTCGAAAAGCTAGAGAAACAACTGCGAAAGTCACATTGGCGCAAAGTGTAGTAAAAGGCAATCATATGGATGACATAATTGAGAAAGCAACTGAACTTGGTGTATTTGAAATTCAGCCGATAATTACTGACCGTACTATTGCTTCCTTATCTGATAAAAAAGCGCAGAGATACGAGAAACTAATGCTCTCGGCAATGAAATCTTCAACCCGAACTCATCTCCCCTGCTTATCAAAACTAATTAATTATCAGCAACTGCTTGAAACTACTGATAACTATGATTTAGCATTGCTCGCTTATGAAGAAGAAGCAACTAGTAACCGTCTGAACAATTTTGTTCCGCAAGATTTAGTAAGCAAAGTGCTTTTAATCATCGGACCTGAAGGCGGATTTAATAATGAAGAAGTTCAACAAGCAAAAAAATATGGAGTCAAATGTTTCTCAATCGGACCAAGACGGCTTCGTTCCGAAACTGCGGCAATCACAGCACTGTCGCTTTTATTGTATGAATTAAAGGAAATGTAAAATATGGAAAAATTTATAAGTTTATCAAAGGGGGTGTTAGAATAAATGACTCAGATTAACGTTAAAGAAGGCGAAAGCTACGAGAGTTTTATTCGACGTTTTCGTCGTGCCTGTGAGCGGGCAGGAATTCCCAAAGAAATCAAACGTCGGGAATTCTATGAAAAACCGAGCCAGCGCAAAAAGCGCAAGATGGCTGAAGCAAAACGCAAAGCCTGGCGCAGAACGCAGGAAGCACTCGGTTAATATAAAGGCAAATAACTTAAACCAATTATAAAAAGCGATGGATAAACACACATTATCGCTTCTGGGATTTGAACGGATTCAGCAGTTAATCGCTTCCAAAACCCAGACGGTTTTCGGTAATGAATTAACCAAAGAGATTCAACCGTTCGAAGACCAGTTAGCGATTGAATACGAATTTGATTTGATTGATGAATCATTGCACATCAGTGATGAAATATCTTTATCCGGCGTATTAGATTTAAGACCGCAATTAGTGGATTCGAGCAGTGACATGGTTTTAACCCCCGAAATTCTGATTGATGCTAAGAAAACTCTTGAGTCAATCCGCCGGACCAAAGAATTTTTCACCAAACGCAGGGAAATCGCTCCTAAGCTCTATTCGATTGTGAAAGATGTCATTACTAATGAACCGCTGGAAGTCGCGATAAATAAGTCAATTGATGAATTTGGTGAAATCAAATCAGATGCGACATCAAAACTAAAAAAAATCCGCTCAGAACTGACTAAAAAAAGAAGTGAAATTATTAAAAATCTGGAAACCCTGACGACCGAAAAGTCGGAATTTCTCCAGGATTCGACGATCTCGATTCGGCATAATCGCTACTGCATTCCATTAAAAACCGAATATCAAAAAAAAATCCCAGGTATCCTGCACGAATTCTCGCCGACTGCTAAAACCGTCTTTATCGAACCGCTTACTTTAGTTGATACGCAAAACGAGTTTGCTCAATTAAAAGATGAAGAAAACAACGAGATACATAAAATACTTTCTAAATTGTCTCGCGAACTGTTTTTAATGCGCGACCAGCTGCTCGACGCATTTTCGATAATAGGTCAGCTCGACTTAATTTTTGCCAAGAGAAGATTTGCTATTCAATTCAACTGCACAAGACCAATGTTTTCTACTGATGGCATAATAAGAATAAACCAGGGTGTTCATCCATTACTCGCTCTATCTAAAAAAGATATCGTTCCTTTAGACCTGGTCTTCCCAGAAAATACTAATGTCATTTTAATATCTGGACCAAATGCCGGCGGTAAGACAGTCGTAATGAAAACTGTCGGCTTATTTACCCTTATGTTCTTATCCGCAATTCCAGTGCCGGCTGCAAATGGAACCAAAATACCTTTCTTTAGAAAAGTCTATGCCGATATCGGCGATGACCAATCGCTCGATTCAAATCTATCGTCATTCACGGCCCATTTGCTGAAGATAAAGGAAATTATTTTAAATGCGGACAAAGACAGTCTGATAATATTAGATGAAATCGGCTCGTCAACTTCACCGGAAGAAGGTTCGGCATTAGCAATTGCAGTTCTGGAAAACTTGCGCGATAAAGGTTGTTATTGTCTTGCCACCAGCCACTTTAACCCGCTTAAGGCATTTGTTAATGATGCTCCGCGGATGATTAATGCCGCAATGGAATTCACGACTCATCCGACGTATCATTTTACGGTTGGTTTACCTGGCACATCCAGTGCGCTTGAGATATCAAAAAACCTTGGCTTTCCCGAACAATTATTGCAAAGAGCTAAAGATTTCTTAGACCAGGACTGGCTCAAACTTGCCGAGCGGTTAAAATCATTGGCAAGCGAGACCGAGAAAACCAAACTATTGAATGAACAGCTAACCAAAGAAAAAGTTGAGATGGAAAAATGGCGGACTGACTATGAGAACAAACTGAAAATATTTAAGAAATTTGAAAATGAAGAAAAAAAGAGAATTCTTGTCGAAGCAAAAAGATTTTTATCCGAACAGAGAAGAAATATCGAAAACCTGGTCCGTAATATAAAAGAGACTAATGCCGAGAAATCAGCAATTATTTCAGCAAAAAAATATGTTGAAGAACAGTTTGAAAATCTTACTGGTTCAGAACCAATTCAAGAACCTGTCCAAATCACAGCTAACAATCAAAAAGAATTCTTGGAAATAGGCGATGTTGTCTTTAGCAAGACTTTTCAGAAAAACGGATTGATTGTTGAAAAGAACAACAAAGAAGTTACGGTCGCATTCGGCAGTGTCAAATTTGATTTAGATTATAATGATTTGGAAAAGGCACAAGACCAGAATATCAAAATCTCACAACCGTCTCAAGAATTAGATGAAAATTACGAGCAACCGATGTTCCAATCAACTCTCAATATTATCGGGCAAACTAAAGAAGAAGCAAACATCTTAATCCAGCGGTTTATTGACGATGCAATTATCAATCAGATGTATGAAGTATCAATTATTCACGGAAAAGGCAAAGGCATTTTAAAAGAGATGCTCTGGGAAACACTAAACAAAGACAAACGAGTTGACCATCTGCGATTCGGCGAGCCCTATGAAGGCGGTATGGGAATGACGAAAGTTGCTCTCAAAAGATAGCAATATGAAACTACCGATTTCACGGATTCTCATAGGTGTCATCCGTCTAATCGGTTTAATCCGTGGTTATTAAATGATGATAAAGAAAGAAGTTATTGACCAGGTACGGGAACAGAGCGATATTGTGCAGGTGATTGGTGAATTTCTGCCATTAAAAAAAGCTGGGAAATATTATCGTACAATCTGCCCGTTTCACGCTGAAAAATCTCCGTCTTTCTATGTCAGCCCGGAACGGCAAATCTATCATTGTTTTGGTTGCGGTGCCGGTGGCTCGGTTGTAACTTTTCTAATGCAGTATGAAAAATTATCATTTCCCGATGCCATACGGAAATTAGCTGCAAAACTCAATATTACAATTGAAACCGATAAAACTTATAATCGTTATCAGCCGTTATTGGATGCATATGAATTTGCCACTAAATTATATGAATCCTTGCTTCCTAATTCGCAAATCGCAATGGATTATTTAAAGAATCGAGCACTCAGTTTCGAAACAATTAAACGGTTCCGGCTTGGATATGCACCAAGCGGAAATATCTTACTCGGCAATGCCAAAAAACAATCAATATCCGAAGAAGTATTAATCAAAGCCGGGCTCGTAACTAAAAAAGAAAATGGTTTGCACGATTGGTTTTTTAACCGGATAATGTTTCCGGTATTTTCTTTGTCTGGTAATGTCATCGCCTTTGGCGCACGGGTTCTGGA
>CAZXRM010000025.1:0-4590 GCA_964642595.1 uncultured bacterium | reverse complement strand
GGTGACACATCCGGTCGCGCCGCGACTTTAAGGACCGTTGAAATCTTTCTTAAATCAAATATCAACCCGCAGATTATTATGCTGCCCGACGGGTTTGACCCGGATAAATATATTAAAACCTTTGGCAAGGATGGCATTGACAAACTTGTCAATAATAGTATTGATTTTATTGATTTCTTACTCAAAACCAAAGATACCAGTACCATCGCTCAGCAGCAATCCTGCCTCAAAGAAATAATCCATTTGATGTCATTACTCGATAGCGGAATGAACCAGGAATTGTATCTAAATAAAACAGCAGAAATTTTCAAGATTTCCAAAGAATCAATCCAAAACCAGTTAACCAAACAACCGTCTGGTGTCCGTTCCTTACCACAAGAAATTAAACCGCAAAAACCTATTACCTTGAAATTATCTGAAGAGCAGATTCTACCGATTATTATATCTTCATCTGAATATGCATTAATTGCCAAACAAGAACTGCCTCCAATCTGTTTCAGTTCACCGATTGTTCAGGAAATGATTGAGCTCATCTACGATAAAATTGAAATGGAAAACTTCTCTCTCGCAAAAATTATTGAAGAGATTGATAAACCAGAGTTAAAACAATTAATCGCTGATTTATCATTCCAGGACAAAGCACTGCCGACCAAAAATGAGTTTCAGCGTAAACTCAGAACCATTAAGGCAAATTGGTTCTATAATGAAATGAACCAGGCAAAAAATAAAGGCGACAAAGTTTTATTAGATAAATTAATACTAGAACATTATAATTTGAAAAAGAAATTAAATAAAAACAGGAGAGTTAAATAATGAAAGAGCAGGATAAAATATTAAACGAAGTTTATAAGAAAATATCAAAAAACAAAACAATCACTTATGATGAATTAGACGAGTTATTACCCGACGATTTGCAATCCGCGGAAGAAATTGAAGATATCGTCACCAGTCTTTCGCTTAAAGGTATCAAAGTATTAGCATCCCGAGAACCGGCTAAAATCCTTAAGAAAAAAATACCCAAGCCGACCCTCTTCAAGGTTGAAGACCCGACCAAATCATATTTCCGCGAACTCGGAAAATTTACCCTGCTTAATCGCGATGAGGAAATCGAGTTTTCCAAGACAATGGAAACCGGTTACCGTTCCATCACCCAGTACATTTTTGAACCGGTTCACTTTGCTGAAAAATTAGTCGAAGAATGTGCGACCGTCGAAGATGGCACTCGTTCCTTAGACCAGATTGCCCGGGTCGAATTTGAATGCCTGCTTAATAAAAAGGCGCTATGGCGCGACCGTCAGAAATTTATCCGTCGGGTCAAAGCAATCAAGCGCAGTGTCGAAATCTTGAAAAATCTATTAAACCGCAAAATGACGCCTGCCGTGCAACGAAAAATAAAATTACTGCGCCGACATATCTTTAAAAAAATCCAAACTTTATCCCTGCAGCATCATCTGCTCAACAACTTCATTCTCGAATTTAAAACTACTGCCAAAGATGCGATTGAAACCGAGCACAAAATAAAAGCATTGTCCAAACATAAAAAATCATCCCGTGAAGAAATAAAAGAATTAAAAAAGAAACTGAGACATTTTCAGAAATTCTTTGACAAGAAACCTGATGCGTTAAATGAAATATTATCCAGCATTGACAAAGAAGAAGCAAAAATCATCGAAGCGCGCGACAAAATGATTGAAGGCAATATCCGCCTGGTCATTTCAATTGCGAAACGGTATATCAACCGCGGTCTTGAATTTGCCGATTTACTCGAAGAAGGAAATGTTGGGTTAATCAAGGCGATAGAAAAATTCAATTATCACAAGGGCTTTAAATTTTCCACTTACGCAACCTGGTGGATAAAACAAGCAATCACGCGCGCGATTGCCGACCAATCCCGAACCGTGCGCGTCCCGGCGCATATTTTAGATGCAATCAACAAAATATCCAAAGTCCAAAGAAGATTTGTCCAGGCATACGGACGAGACCCGACCGTTGCCGAATTAGCACAAAGGCTTTCTACGCCAAAAGATAAAATTGAAGCACTGGCAAAAATATCTCAGTTTGGCGTATCACTCGATAAACCGATTGATGATGATGAATCAAGTTTTATCGGAGATTTTATCTACGATGAAAAAACCATCTCGCCAGCACATTCAGCCGGCATTTCATTACTCAGGGAAAAATTAGGTGAAGCATTAAGTGTCTTATCCAGAAGAGAAGAAAAAGTATTAAGATTAAGATTTGGCTTGAGTGACGGTTATCCAAGAACCCTTGAAGAAGTTGGTCAAATCTTTAATATAACCCGCGAGCGGGTAAGACAGATTGAAGCTAAGGCACTCAAAAAACTTCAGCATCCGGTGCGTTTACGACGATTCAATCAACTGCGCGAACTCTTACAATGAGTCCCGCACCTATTCTTGAAGTTGCATAATTATGACATTAACTTTAATAAATTTGTGTTGTGTTTTAGAATAGGTGCTGGATGAGTTCGATAAAAACTATCGGGATTATATCCGACACGCACGATAATCTGCCCAATGTCCATAAAGCGGTTGATATTTTTAACAAACATAAAGTATTTCTTGTAATCCATTGCGGAGATTTCGTTGCACCATTTACTTTAACTGCCTTCAAAGATTTACAATGTCCGTTAATTGGTGTGTTCGGTAATTGTGATGGTGAAAAAGATTATATGCTCACGCAAGCTGAGAAACTAAAATTTTCAATATTCGAACCGCCTTATATAACTTCGATTAATAACAAACGAATTCTGATTACTCATAAACCGATAGAATTACCTACTGATATTGATATATTACTTTATGGTCATACTCACAAATCTGAAATAAAATATAAACAAAACAATACTAAATTAATTGTCAATCCTGGCGAAGCATCGGGTTGGTTATTCAACGAACCATCCATCGCAATTTTAGATTTGACAACAAGCCAAGTTGATTTTATAAAATTATACTGATTTTTAATGTAACTCACTTTCAAGATATAAAAGTTAGATGAAAATAGAAAATAGTTAAGAAAATAGAAATTTGAAATTTGCTATCTTCTTTTCTTGTTTTCACATTTCTCAACCAACTTCTTATTTTCCATCAACTAACTTCTTTCTTTTGTTAACATCCGTGTCCATCCGTGGCATATTCTTTTCATGCTGTCGTAGCAATTTTTAATCTGTGAAATCTGTGTAATCTGTGGTTAAAATTTTCTTGTGGTTTTCCTCATCCCAATCCACATCTCATCCCAAACGACAATTCTGATTTCACCCGACACCTCATCATATATCTCTTGATAAAAATTCTTTTTCTAACAGCTTTACACCCAAATCAACCTGCACATTTACCTATCTTTTAAGATGACGATTTACAAGTCATTGTAAATGATTTACTAAAAGTCATTTTCCTCGCCTTCTACCCCGCACCTTTAAACGCTTTGTTTCATAGGGGGCACACTACCCTCCCCTTTTCAGTTTTTCGTTGTTAGTTGTTGGTTGTTAGCCAATTAGCAGAAATTTCAGCTCAATTTTTACTCTACTTGCAGGTAGAGTATTTAAGATTTTGAATATTAATGAAATAGATAAAATTTGACAATTTCCACTATCGTTAGCGTAAAAGAAAGTTCATACGGCAGGGAAAAATTTATCGAAAGTTTCGGAAAGGCTCTAAGAAAAAACTTCAAATCTAAAACCCCGGAAGACCCCATAAAGAAAAATAAATACGGGAAGTGTCCCTAATATATATTCTCATCTCTCAAATTCCATCTTATTTCGTTTTTCCCTGCTTCTTGCCTCTTGCTTCTTACCTCTATCACTTTCACTGTTTTTCCTGCAACATCATATATTTTGATATTTATGCGGTCAGCGGTTTGCGGTAAGCGGATAGCGAGGTTCGTCTTTGCCGGATTTGGATATACTTTTAGCGGTAAGCGGATAGCGGTAAGCGGTTGGCGGTTTTCTTCAACACCCACCCCTGTATATTTACACACCCATACTTTCTTTGGTCCACCTGCTGGGTTTGAAATCATAATTTCATCTCTTCCGTCACTGTTAATATCACCAGCGGTTGCGACTCTCCAACCAATGCCAATAACTGATTGTGTTCCTCTTAACCATGCGTCAGGAATTGTATCTAAAATTGACCCACCAAGCCAAAAGTAAGCTGTGCCTGTCCCATTTTCAATAGGCGCGCCAGCAATGATTTCATCATAATAATCGTCGTTACATCTTCCTGCAGAATGTACCGTATGACCAAGCTCACTTTCCGTAGTTCTGCCAACCATCCAAATATCAGGAACACTATCCATCGGATTTCCACCAAATAATACATAAACTTTTCCTGGATTATTACCTTGCGGACTTGACGGTCCCCAAAGAGGTGTTCCGAAAACTGCATTATCAAATGTTTGATAATTTTTTAAAAAATCAACACTAAACTCACCAATAGATTCTCCCGCCTCTTCACCCATCATTACGACATCATATGTTGTATTCATTGGGTTTCCGCCATAATAAATATATACTCTTCCGTGATTATATCCATAATTCATTGCGCCCACAATTACATCATCATATCCATCATTATT
>CAZXRM010000024.1:0-13203 GCA_964642595.1 uncultured bacterium | reverse complement strand
ATATTTGATGGTCAGATAATCCTTACTCGTTACTGCGTCAAAACTAATACCCGTTACATAAACATTACCCAGACCGTCAACAACAATTGCAAAAGGATAATCGTAACTATTTGCTGAACCATTATATCTTCTCGTCCATAAAGTATCACCGCTCGAACTATACTTAATTGTCGCATAATCATACGATGTACTGGAACTTGTGCTATAACCCGTAACATATACATTATTTAAACCATCTACAAACATTGCCGAAGTATAATCATCACCATTATCCGGTCCGTTATAAAGTCTTGTCCACAAAGTATCGCCGTTAGTATTATATTTTATTGTCAGGTAATCAGCGAATGATGAAGAATTATAAATATTACCGGTTATATAAACATTAGCTGAATTGTCTAATGTCAATGCACAGGCGTAATCGCTGTTATTGTTTGGATTATTATATCTTGAGACCCATTGTTGTGCGCCTAGTGAATTATACTTTACCGTAGCATAATCATAATTTGTGCTCGAACCTGCACTCGTTCCGGTTACATAAACATTACCTAAAACATCTACACCGATGCCACAAGGTGAATCATCAGAATTAGCTGTACCATTATATCTTCTGGTCCATAAAGTATCGCCATTAGTATTGTATTTGATTGTTAAATAGTCGTAAGACGAACCGGTAAAATAACTTGTTCCGGTAACATAAACATTTCCAGAATTATCTATGGTCATTGCCTGAACCTGGTCACTGCTGTTATCAGGACTATTGTATCTTCTTACCCACAGAGTCTCGCCATTAGAGTTATATTTTATTGTCGCAAAATCACCCCAGGTTGTATCACCTTCACTATAACCGGAAACATAGACATTGCCTGAAGCATCTACTGCAATTTCGTAAGCAACATCAACGTCATTAACCGGATAATCATATCGGGCGGTCCATTGCACATCTCCGTTATTATTATACTTAATCGTAACATAATCGCTGTCGCTTGCACCGGTCACATAAACATTACCAATGCCATCGGTAACCATTGCATACGCAACATCTTCAGTGCTTGCTGGTCCATTATATCTTTGAACCCAGGCAGTGTTGATATCATCGCTGTTTGTTATTGGCGAATGATTAATTATATTTTTTCTGGATTGTGTCTGATTAAACATATTTTGATGAGGAAAAAACTGCCCTTTGCCAAATTGAACGGTTTTGTCGGAAAGTTCGGCTGTATTATTGGTATTTGTCTTATGCCGTTTTGCCTGATATTGCAATTGCTCTAATTTTGACATTGGACGGTTGTTGTTGTTTAGCATATTTTGCGCGGATAATAAAACCGGCACAAATATCGCAAGAACAATAACCAACCCGCTTACTATTTTTATATGTTTCATACAAACTCCTTTTTATTTTTATCTTGCATAATTTAATCCAACATATAAATATACATATAAAATAGATTTTGTCAATTAAAATATTATATAATCTATTTACAACTCATTAACTCATAATCCATAAATTCATCAACTAAATCTTTCCCTTGACAAAAATACTATTTTATGGTATAATAGCACAAGTGTTAGAAATGACTAATTACAAATTACTAATTTCTAATCAATGTCAAATGATTGAATTTCGAATGACCAAACTACTACATCCTGTCATTGCGGACGCGAAGCGTAGATTGAGCATAGCGAAATCAACAAGACGCGGCAATCTCATTTGTTCATTTAGCATTCGTTCATTCATTTGGAATTAGAAATTAGACATTAGAAATTAAAATCTAATGGGATTGGTAGGGGTCTTGCCTCTATGGTATCTACCCCTTTATCCAGGGGGTCTTGTAAGCCAGCCAATTTGACTGGAAGTTAGACGACTAATTTGACTGGAAAAACAAGGTCTAAATTGCCAAATCGAAAGCCGTTTATTAATCCATCACGTTTTACAAGTAGTTTGCCATTTAATTTGTCGTCAACTATCAAAAGATGGATAAAATCAAGCACAAAATCTAATGCAAAATCAGAAATAGAAGTTAGGTTTGGATTCAAAAAAGTCACAAAAAAACAAACTTGTCAGGTAGATTTTTGAATCTGCGAATTAAAAACCATTGCTAAAATATTAATTATTAGTATTATATTACAAATCTATCTTTGATATTTATAGTGAATATATGGGTAAACTTATCATAAAAAAAGTTAATCATAAAAATCTCAATGATTTTATCTTTTTGATAAAAGAACTGGCAAAGTATGAAAAATTAGAAAGTCCGGATCGAAATGCCATAAAAAGACTCAAGGAAGACAATCAGAAAAAGTATTTTGCTTATCTCGGCTTTTTAGATAAAAAGGCAATTGCCTATACGATATTTTTTTATAATTATTCAAGTTTTCTGGCAAAGCCGATTTTATATATCGAAGATATATTTATTTTAAAAGAATACCGTAATCAAGGATTGGGCAGAAAATTATTTGATTTTATTTTGCAGATTGCGAAAAAGAAGCGGGTATGTAGAGTGGAATGGTGCGTTCTAAACTGGAACAAACCAGCAATAAAATTCTACGATAAAATGAAAGCCAAAAAACTTGACTGGACTTTTTACAGAAAAGATTTGAAAAAGTAAAAATTGTCATTTGTCACGAGTAAATGTAGATAAGACAACTATAACTAATTTCTATTGATTCCCACAAATTTCTGTAAATTTCTTTTTCCTATTGACAAATTAAAAGTCTCGAATTATTCTTAATCTTATGCTCGTACCGATTAAATGGCTTAACGAATTTTTACCGATTGATAAAACTCCGAAAGAACTGGCCGAACTTTATACAGCCAAAGGCGTTGAAGTCAAAGGCATTGTAAGAGTCGGGGAGAAGACTGAAAATTTTATTGTTGCCGAAGTAAAATCAGCATCAAATACCAAAGCAGCAATTTTTGACGGAAAAAATACAGTCGAAATCTCAGCACCTTCTTTTAATTTAAAACCGCAAGACAAGGTTGCTTATCACCCACAAGAAAAAAAGTTATTGAATTCGATTATTGCCGGTACTGGTCAGGATTCTTTGCCGGTTGTTTTGAATGCTGATTATGAAACTGGTAGAAATTTATTAGACTATCTTGATGATTATATTCTGGATTTGGAAATTCTGCCTAACCGCAGTGACTTGATGAGTGTAATCGGCTTGGCAAGAGAACTGGCAAGTTACGAAGAAATATCAGCAAAATTAATTCAGCCGCCATCGGTCAACTCGAAAAACATTGATAACCATAATATCAAAGATTTACTAGAACTACAAGTTGATAAACAGGGCTGTCCGGATTATCTTGCCCGTTTGATTTTTGACATTAAAATCGCTTCATCTCCGTTCTGGCTTCAGTGGCGTTTGGCTGGGGTTGGTTTAAGACCAATCAGCAACATCGTTGATGCGACAAATTATATTATGGTCAAATACGGCACTCCGCTTCACGCATTTGATTACGATAAAATCACTGACCATAAAATCGAAGTTCGTTTTGCCGATAAAGTTGAAAAAATCCGGACAATTGACAATAATATCCGCACTCTGAACGAAAACGTTCTGGTGATTGCCGATGCCAAATATCCGGTTGCACTTGCCGGCATTATGGGTGGCATTGATTCGGAAATTTCAACTTCGACTAAAAAGGTTCTGCTCGAATGCGCTCGGTTCAATTCCAAAGTTATCCGCAGGGCAAGCAAGCAACTTAACTTGTCAACCGAAGCATCGCAGAGATTTGAAATGGGTATTGACCACGAGATTCTGGAAATTGCATCGCTCGAAGTTTCCAATATGATTGTAGAAATGGGTAATGGCAAAATTATTAAAGATAAACTGGAAGTAAGAACAATTGACAAACCAATCAGTATCAAATTATCACTGGATAAAATCAATTCTCTACTCGGTGTGACCCTGGCAAAAGTACGAACTAAAAAGATGCTGATGAAAATGAATTGTGAGATTATTGAGCAGGAAAACCAACTTGTCGTTAAAGTCCCTTCATACCGGCTCGATTTGCAAAGGGATGTTGATTTAATTGAAGAAATAGCAAAAATATACGGATATGATAACCTGCCGAGCGTATTTTCGATACGGGGTAAAGCAGCCGGTGGTTACGATAATTTAAGCCAATCTTTAAATACAATCCGTGATTTTTTTATCGGATGTAATTTCATTGAAAACCAAACAGTCAGTTTTTGCGATGAACCAACTGCGCAGGCATTTAACAAAAACGAACTGGTACGTATTCCGGTTCCGCTTAACGAACGGTATTCAGTACTCAGACCGACAATTTTAGCAACTCTGCTCGACTGCATAAAAATCAACCTGTCGCGGGGTAATAAAAATTTAAGACTGTTTGAAATCGGTAAGATTTTTAAGCAGGCAAAAGAACCGAAGGAATTAATTCATTTATGTGTAGTGATGGTTGGCGATAATTTTCCGATTTTCTGGCAAAAAAAATATGATTTTAGTGCAAATTACTTTGATATCAAAGGAATAGCGGAAACGCTTTTCGATTTCCTGAAAATCAAAGATATTGAATTTATCGAGACCGACCGTAGATTTTTATCACAAGATTATGCAGTTAACATCGAGTACGGTGGAAGTAACATCGGTTATCTTGGTCAGATTAACAAAGAAGTTTTAAATAAGTTTGATATTAATGTACCGGTTTTAGCAATGGAACTTGACATTGAGCAATTATTAAAAATTGCACCGACCTACCGGTTCTATCAACCGATTCCGCGTTTTCCGTCGGTGGTGCGGGATTTTGCATTCATTGTTGATGATAAAATATCCGCATCAAAAATTACTCAATCTATCCAGAAAATTGCTGGAGTTCTACTCGAATCCGTTGATATTTTCGATTATTTCCAGGGCAAACCATTACCTGCTGGAAAACGTAATCTGGGTATCAGAATTTCCCTACGCTCGGATGAAAGAACTTTAAATCAGGAAGAAGTCAATAAAATCTTTGACCGCATCGTTAGTTTCCTAAAAGAACAATGGCAAATTGACCTACGCGCTTAAAATGCCAATTTTTTCAGGGTTTTCAGTAGAAATCACAATATGAATCCAGAAACCGAAGCCAATCTCAAACAACTCGAGCAAAAAATTGAACAGGCAATTAACTTGTTAAATTCCTTAAAGCAAGAAAATAAAGAGTTAAAAAATACCATCAACAAGTTGCAAGACCGCAACAATCAAGCAGTTGAAAAAATCAATTTTATCCTTGACAACATAAGCAAATTGCTATAAAATATTGTATAGTTAGTAGGGAGTCTTATGAAGACTTTTAGTTTGAATATTTTAGGCAGTGAATATAAAATAAAAACCGACCGAAACGGTGATTTTGTTTTGAATATTGAAAGAATTGTTGACGAAAAGATAAAACAGATTCATCGGCAGTATCCGCAGGGTTCTTTAGCTAAGACTGCGATTATATCTTGCGTGAATCTGGCTGATGATTTTTTAACGGAAAAGGAACAAAATAATGAGTTTGTTAACCGTCGGATAAATTCGCTCATTGAAAAATTGGAAAGAGTAGTTTAAAGAAGATAAGCTCCCTGCTCTCTTCGTGATAAGATACGAAGTCTTGAGCTAACACCCAATGCACGGGAGTCACATTCAGCGTGGATGTTTTGTCTTAGACGATTACAGTAAGCGTTGATTACGACACCCACTTGTCTTTAGGGTTCAATGACTCAGTCTTACACGATTTGTGGCGGGGTTTTTTTTGCCTCCGTTTCGGGGAAAAAAGAACGCAGATTAACATTAATTAAACTGCGGTTTCAGATTTAGTTTGGAGGAATTATGTGGACTAATGGAACTGTTGGAATAGCAATATTTTTTGGGTTTTTGATACTGGGCATCTTTGCCGCCTATATCATCATCCGCCAGATGGTGAAAGGTTATCTGTCATCCAGCCGGAATCTTGCCAAAAAGATACTGGAAGAAGCGAAATTAGATGCCGAATCGTATCGCAACAAAGCACAGCAAAATATTCAGGATGAAATACAAAAAGAAAAACTGAAACTGAAAGACGATTTGTCTGACCAGCGCAAAGATTTGGACAAACTGGAAAAACGTTTGCGCGAGCGCGAGCAAATTCTAAACGTCAAGGATTCCAACCTTGCGTCAAGGGAAAGCGAACTCATCAAAAACCAGCGCGAAATCTCGACCAAAGATAAAATCATCAAAGCAAAAACCGAACGGTTGGACCAGCTAATCAATATCAATAACGAACGTCTGGAAAAAATCGCCAATCTCAGTACCCATGATGCCAAAAAAGAACTTTTAAAGAATTTGGAAAATCAGGTGCAGTTTGAAGCCGCCCAGATGATTCGCGATATTAAAGATAAGGCAAAACGTGAAGCCGATTTGCAGGCGCAGGAGATTATTCTTGCCGCAATCCAGCGCTGTGCGATATCGCAAGTAATGGACACGACGGTTTCGGTTGTCAATCTGCAGTCTGATGAATTAAAAGGTAGGATTATTGGACGCGAAGGAAGAAATATCCGCGCCTTTGAAGCACTAACCGGAGTTGAAGTCATTATTGACGATACACCCGGTGCAATCATTCTTTCTGCTTTTGACCCGGTGCGGCGTGAAATCGCGAGGTTGTCTATGGAAAAATTGATTGCTGACGGACGAATTCATCAAGCGCGAATTGAAGAAGTCGTAGAAAAGACTAAAAAAGAACTAGAGCATACTATTATTACAGCGGGTAATGCGGTATTGCTCGAATTCGGTATCAGCGGCATTGCTGATGAACTTATCCAGTATATTGGTCGGCTACGTTACAGAACCAGTTATGGACAGAATGTTTTACTCCATTCACAGGAAGTTGCTTTGCTGGCAAGCGCAATGGCGCAGGAACTCAATTTAGACCCGCTCATTGCCCGTCGCGCTGGACTGCTGCACGATATCGGCAAAGCTGCAGATATTAACATCGAAGGACCGCACGCTAAGATTGGTGCCGAACTTGCTGAAAAATACAGCGAGAATGAAATCATCGTAAATGCAATTGCCGCTCATCACGAGGAAACATCTCCGACTTCGCCTTATGCATTTTTAACTGCCGCTGCAGATGCAATCTCCGGCTCACGACCCGGTGCCCGTCGCGATAACTTTGAATCATATATCAATCGCCTGCAGAATCTTGAAAACATTGCAGTTTCTTACGAAGGTGTAGAAAAAGCTTATGCAATCCAAGCCGGTCGTGAAATGCGGGTTATGGTGCAGCCGGAAAAAATATCCGATATCCAAGCCGACGAGCTGTCCCGTAAAATCAGCCAGCAAATCCAGAGTGAACTGAAATATCCCGGACAAATCAAAGTAGTGGTTATCCGCGAAGTTAGAGCCGTAGATTATGCCCGATAAAATCTTTCAAAGAACGCAGATACACGCTGATTATCAGGATTTTCTGAAAAAGTATCTGCGAAAATCTGCGTCCTAATTATGAAGAATATCCTTTTTCTTGGCGACATCTGCTCGGAACTTGGCCGCAATGCAGTAATTAATAATATTAATAAAATCCGCGATATCGAAAAGATTGATTTTGTCGTAGCCGAAGCCGAAAATACGGCTAACGGTTATGGCATAACGCCTAAAATCGCTAAGGAATTATTTGATGCCGGCATTGAATGCATCACGCTCGGCGACCATTTTATTGACCGCAAGGAAATCGTGCCGATGCTCGAAACCGAGTCAAGAATATTACGACCGGCTAATTTTCATCCGGATGTGCCGGGTAAAGGTTCTAAAATCTTTGCACTGCCAGATTTCAAAATTGGCATAATTAGTTTGCTGGGTAGGGTTTTTATGAAACCAATCAAATGCCCGTTTGAGCAGGCACTGATTGAAATCGAGAATATCAAAAAAGAAACACCGGTAATTTTTATTGATTTTCACGCTGAAGCGACGGCTGAGAAAAAAGCGATGGGCTGGTATCTGGATGGAAAATTATCTGGTATAATCGGAACTCATACCCATGTTCAAACTGCCGACGAGCAGATTCTTCCTAATGGCACAGCATATATCACAGATATCGGAATGTGCGGTGCAATGGACTCAGTGCTGGGAATGCGGATTGATTTGTCGGTAAAAAAACTGATATACTCGATTCCTTTGCGATTACAACCCGCGACCGAAAATGTTCACATCAATGGTGTGATTATCTCAGTTGATTCCGAGACCGGCAAAGCGTCTAATATCAGGAGATATGATTTAAAAATTACTGAACCCAATTAATTCAGGGCAAGTCTAATAAATAATTGTGAAAGATAATTTTAACTCATTGAACGACATTATAAAATTTTTCGATGATGTCAGCGCGCTGGTTGATGAAATTGTCGATACAAATTTTCCCCCGTCATTAGCTGAAACTTATATTGAACCGGCAACCGATTTATTCGAGACCGAGCACAAAGTTTTTATCATACTTGATTTACCCGGTGTTGTAAAAGAAAATCTGCATATTGCAATCGGACCGACTATGGTTTTAGTGCAGGGCATAAAACCTAGACCTGAACAGATGCAAGCCGGCGCCAGTTTTTATAATCTGGAAATCGCTTATGGCATCTTCAAAAAAAGAATCTATTTGCCGTCACGGGTAAAAATAAACTCGGTTCAGGTCTCGCTCAAGAACGGGATTCTGACAATGGAATTTAACAAAGATAAAAAATTGACAAGAATTGTAAAAATAGAATGAACACGATTTATTCGTTTGATTCGTGTAATTCGTGGTAAAAAAATTATATGAGAGAAGAAATTAGAGTCGAAGAAATAATTAAAGATACTGCAATTCCCGACGAATTACCAGTTCTGGCAATTAGGGGAGGGGTGACTTTTCCCGGTGTTATCACGCCGTTAATCATCTCAACCACCCGTGCATCAAAACTTATTGATGATGCATTAGTCTCAAATAAATTAGTCTGTGCAGTCAGCCAGAAAAATCAGGATATTGAAGAAGCTGGTCCAGAAGATCTACATAAAGTTGGTACAGTCTCTTATATTCTTAAGATGCTCAGATTTCCGGATAATACAATCCGGATTCTTTTACAAGGAATAAAAAGAGCGCAGGTAAATGCTTATACTCAAACCGAACCGTATCTTAAAGCCAAAATCACACCGATTGTCGAAAAAGAGCAGAAAGATATTAATACCGAAGCGTTGATACGTAATGTGAGCGGTAGTTTTCAGAAACTTTCCGAACTCGCGCCATACCTGCCTGATGATATTTCAACTGTTATTATCAATCTCGATTCAGCGTCAAAACTCGCAGATTTTATCTCGCATTACATAAATATCTCACTCGAAGAAAAACAGAAACTTTTGGAAGTCTTTGACCCGGTTGAACGGTTAACCCAGCTCGTGCCTCTGCTTTCCAAAGAAATCAGTATTCTGGAACTGAGTGAAAAAATCCGAGAACGGGTTAAAGGCGAACTTGACAAAAGTCAAAAAGATTATGTACTAAGAGAGCAACTCAAAGCAATTCAAAAAGAACTCGGTGAAACCGATGAAGTGACCGCTGAAAACAACGAGCTCAAATCTAAAATTGAAAAAGCAAAGATGCCCAAAGAAGTAAATGAAGTTGCGCTCAAAGAACTGAAGCGTCTATCCAATATGCCGGTGCAAGCGGCTGAACATTCGGTAATCCGGACTTATCTTGACTGGCTTATCAATCTGCCCTGGTCAGTTTCCAGTGAAGACAACCTTGATATCAAACGGGCAAAAGAAATTTTAGATGAAGACCATTATAATCTAACCAAAGTCAAAGAGCGCATCCTTGAATATTTATCGGTTAAAAAATTACGCAAAGATTCCAAAGGACCAATCCTGTGTTTTGTCGGACCGCCTGGAGTTGGTAAAACATCATTGGGCCGTTCGATTGCCCGGGCATTGGGCAGAAAATTTATCCGTTTCTCATTAGGCGGAATTCGGGACGAAGCCGAAATACGCGGGCACCGCAGAACTTATGTCGGCGCTTTGCCGGGCAGAATGATACAGGGTATCAGAAATGCCGGTACCAATAATCCGGTTTTTATGCTGGACGAAATTGACAAAGTCGGCGCTGATTTTCGCGGTGACCCGTCGTCTGCCTTGCTCGAAGTTCTTGACCCGGAGCAGAACTTTTCTTTCTCTGACCATTATCTGGAAGTGCCGTTTGATTTGTCAAAGGTGATGTTTATCACCACAGCCAATATGACCGATACGATTATTCCCGCCTTAAAAGACCGTATGGAAATAATCGAACTACCTGGCTACATTGATGAAGAAAAGATGCTCATTGCCAAAAATTTCCTGATTGCCCGGCAGTTAAAAGAAACCGGACTGGAAAAAAAGAATATTAAGTTCACTGATACTTCGCTCTATAAAATCATTGACGAGTACACGCGGGAAGCCGGTGTTCGGAATCTGGAGCGGGAAATCGGTTCAATCATCCGTAAGATTGCGCGTAGCTATGCCGAAGGCAATAAAAAACAGGTTGCGGTCACGCCCAAACTGGTCAGCAAATACTTAGGACCCCAAAAATACTTTTCCGAAGTTGCAGCTCGGCAGGGGATATCTGGCGTTTCAACCGGCTTAGCCGTCACGCCATTCGGCGGTGAGATTCTATTTATTGAAGTAACCAAGATGAAAGGCAAAAAAGGGTTATTATTAACCGGCTCACTTGGCGATGTGATGAAAGAATCAGCTCAAGCCGCATTGTCTTATATCAGAAGCAATGGCAAGAATTTCAGTATTAACGAAGATTTCTTTAATGAAACCGATGTCCATATTCACATTCCGGCTGGTGCAACGCCCAAAGACGGACCGTCGGCTGGTGTTGCAATGACCGCTGCGTTACTCTCATTACTCAAAGACAAACCGATTGATTCGCATATTGCAATGACCGGTGAAATAACCCTTACTGGCCGGGTTTTGCCGATTGGTGGTGTCAAAGAAAAGATTATTGCTGCAAACCGTGCAGGTATCAAGACCGTAATTCTGCCGTTTGAGAACAAGAAAGATTTGATTGAGATTCCAGACAAGGTAAAAAAGAACCTGACTTTCAAATTCGTCAAATCAATTAAAGATGTTCATTCGGTGCTGTTCAATACAAAGAAAAATTAACCACAGAAAAATTTAGCCACGGATGGACACGGATAAAAGAACCAACCACTGAAAATACGAGCAGTATGTCATTCTGAGCCGAAGGCGAAGAATCTCTCTTTTTAACCACTGAGAACACTGAAACCACTGAAAAAGAATCAATCGCGGAAATATCCCGCATCATTGACCAATCATCAGTCTTTTAATCTTTAAATCTGTAATCTTCAAATCTTAGAATCTTTCAATCTTCTCATCGAAGTGTCTTGACAAATATGATTTTACCGATATTATTCTGTTATGTCCAAAGTTACCTATAAACCTCAAGAAGAAAAAATCGGAAGTGATTCAGTTTTTGATTTAGTTTTTAAAGACCCATCGGTCAAATACGGTCTTCAGGAGTTCTCAAATGATATTCTTAATAAGATTAACGCATATGAGCGAGACAATAAATTATACGTTAAATGTCTAAAGCGTGATAAGGAAATTTTCATCTATGATAAGAATAAGAAATCAGGTAAACCCGAAGAAGTAATCCGCCAACTTTGGCTTATCAAATTAACACAGGAATATAAATATCCTTTAGAAAGAATAGAAGTTGAGAAGTCGGTATCTTTTGGCAGAGAAATTCACGAGAAATCAGCGGATATAGTTATTTACAAAGAAGATAAAATCACGCCTTATATTATCTTTGAGTTGAAACAACCTAATGCAAAAAAAGCCGAAGAGCAGTTAAAATCATATCTAAATGCAGAAGGTGCAGAAGGTGGAGTGTGGTCTAACGGAATTCGTAAAGTTATTTTATATCGACCTTATCCAAAAGAATTTAGAAGTAAACCTTTTTCTAATATACCAAATGCTTATCAGACATGGGACGATTTATTTGAAGAGAAAAAAACTTATGACAAACTGGAAAGCAAATTTGATTTATCATTCATTATAAGTAGATTAGAAGAATTAGTTTTAGCGCAATCCGGAGTAAATGTATTTGAAGAAGTATTTAAACTTATTTATGCCAAACTCTATGATGAAGACCAGGCAAAAAATGAACGTGATAATCACGATGTCCTATTCCGTGCATACAAAGACCCGAAGAAAACCTATGCAATAATTAATGGTGAATTATTTAAGGGGGCTATTAAAGAATGGCCTGATATTTTTGGTCAATTAGATGAAATAGAATTAACACCCGACCAATTACAACAATGCGTGCCATTATTAGAAGATATAAAATTCTTTGATTCAGGTCGAGAAGAGCTGGAAATCATTGATAGAGCATTTGAGCATTTAATCGCTGAAGTATCAAAAGGCCAAAAAGGGCAATATTTCACACCCCGCAATGTAATTAAGATGTGCGTCAAGATGCTTAACCCACAAAAAGATGAATATATTATTGACCCGGCTTGTGGTTCAGGTGGATTTTTATTACATACGATGTATTGGGTATGGGATAACTATTTAAAAACAGCGACAAAAGAAGCAAGACGAAAATATGCAAATCGTTTTCTGTTCGGCATAGACTTTGATGAAAATATGCGGCGGATTTCTCAGGCATTGATGCTGATTGCCGGTGATGGTAAGCATAATATTTACAAGTGCAATTCATTAGATGGTCGAGAATGGATTGGAGAACAAGCAGACAAAGCAAGAGCAGGTTTAAAAGATTTGTTAAAAAAATCAAATAATAACGAAGAGAACCGAAAAACATATCGTCATTTAAATTTTGATATACTTTTAACCAATCCACCATTTGCCGGTGAAATTACTGATACTGGATTATTAAGGCAGTATGAATTTGCCAAAAAGAATGGCAAGTTAAAGCAAAAAGTAGAAAGACATTTATTATTTATCGAGCGCTCTTTGGATGCTTTAAGACCGGGTGGAAGAATGGCGATTGTTTTACCGCAAGGCGTATTTAATAATACTAATATGGAATGGGTAAGATTATGGTTTTTCGACAAAGCGAGAATTTTGGCAGTTGTCGGTTTAGAAGGTAATACTTTTAAATTACCAGCACCAGCCAAAGGAACAGGTACAAAAACATCAGTTTTATTCTTAAAGAAATGGGCAGAAGATGAGAGACCATTAAAAGATTATCCAATATTTATGGCC
>CAZXRM010000023.1:7103-13207 GCA_964642595.1 uncultured bacterium | reverse complement strand
ATGGGTCTTCAAGCCCAGGCAAAACTGCTTAGGTTTTTACAGGAAGGTGAATTTGAGCGGCTGGGAAGTACCAGA
Organism: uncultured bacterium; assembly: GCA_964642595.1. Lineage (GTDB taxonomy): Bacteria > Hydrothermota > Tepidihabitantia > Tepidihabitantales > CAIPLT01 > CAIPLT01. Next base: position 13,132 of record CAZXRM010000023.1, on the reverse strand, counting down.
ACACTTAAAGTTGATGTCCGAGTAATCGCAGCAACTAATAAGAAATTAGATGCGGAAATTCAATCGCAGAAATTCCGAGAGGATTTATTTTACCGATTGAATGTAATTAATATTTTCGTGCCGCCATTACGAGAAAGAAAAGATGATATTCCAGCATTAATCGACTTTTTTATCGAAGATATTTGTGAAGAACACGGCGTGCCGATAAAAACATTAACTCAAGACGCGATAGAATTTCTAAAGAATCAGCAATGGAAAGGAAATATCAGGGAATTGAGAAATGTGATTGAACGGGCAGTAATTTTAATTAAATCGACTGAGATAACCTCAAGTGATTTTAACAGGGTTATGCAAGTTAATGGTAATGAGATAAAGATTGATGATAAACCATTAAGAGATGCAAGGGATGATTTTGAACGGGAATATATCATAAAATTACTTGCTAAATATAATTGGAATATTACGAAAACCGCTGAAGCATTAGAAATTGATAGGGCACACCTGTATCGAAAGATGAAAGAATTGGGGATAGAGGAAAAAAGTTAACCACAGAAATTTTAACCACGAGATTACACAAGATTAACACAAGAAAAATTAACCACAGACTTGTCCCGCACCATTGAAAAGCGGTGCGTGGATTACCACAGGTTAACACGGATAAAAAGAGTTTAAACCGTAGCGCTGAGGTTTGTCCTCGGCAAAAACAGATTGTTGGGGATAACAGAGAAATCAGAAGGATAATTTACCACGAAAACACGAAGTACACGAAAAAGAATAATTGGGTAAAACATAACCGAATGTCATTGCGAGGGAGTGTTACGACCGAGGCAATCTCCAACTAAAACAATACTATAAACGGAGATTGCCACGCTCCTTTCAGTCGTTCGCAACGACTTCGTCGAATCCTGTAAATCCTGTCGGGTTAAGGTTTCGGGGTTGACTTTAATTAATTTTTGATTAGAATAAATTATATTTAGTTTATAATCACATATGAAATTAATTTTTTTAGCACACGCATCGTTTCTACTAATGACAAATAACGGTACAAGAATCATTTTCGACCCTTATAAATCAGGTTGTTTTAGTGGTTCTTTTAGATATGAGGCGATTCAGGAATCAGCCAATGTTGTTTTAGTCAGCCACGAGCATGATGACCATAACGGCGTTTCGGAAGTGCTGGGCAATCCGAAAGTCTTTAAGGACTCTGGTCATTTCACATACAAAGATATTAATATTGATGGAATTGCTTCTTTTCACGATACTTCCAAAGGCGCCGCCCGCGGAAAAAATGTGATGTATGTCATAGAGACTGATAGTTTACGTATTGCGCATCTTGGTGATTTGGGACATAGTTTATCAGAATCAGAATTGAAGCAGATTGGAAAAGTTGATATGTTATTAATTCCGGTTGGCGGTTATTTTACCATCAACAGCAAGGTTGCCACCGATATTGTCAATAATCTTAAACCGTCAATTACGATTCCGATGCATTATAAAACTGACGCAATCGATTTTCCGATTGTAAAAGTTGATGAATTTTTAAAAGATAAGAAGAACGTAAAGAAAATAAATAGTTCAGAGATTGATATAAGCAAAGATAAATTACCCAAGACAACAGAAATTTGGGTGCTAGAAATGTTGAAAAACGAATGAACCGAATGATAGCTAATAATTCGAATAATTCGCTGTCATTTGCTAAATTCGTGGTATAGAAGGGAGTAAACTTGAAAGAAGTTAAATATCAAGATATCGTTAATAGGGTTGCTAAGTTGTGTATTGACGCCAATTGTTTAATTGGCGATGATATTATAAACTCGTTTAAAAGCGGTCTAAATATCGAAGAATCTCCGACCGGTAAAGATATATTAAAGCAACTAATCGAAAACGCAGAAATATCCAAAAACGAAATAATTCCGGCATGCCAGGACACAGGTGTTGCAGTTGTCTTTCTTGAGGTCGGTTCAGGTATCAAAGTTAGCGGTGGAGAGTTGTTTGATGCGATTAATGCCGGTGTTGCTAAGGGTTACAAAGAAGGTTACTTGAGAAAATCGATTGTGTCTGACCCATTACGCAGAAAAAATACCGGTGATAATACGCCGGCGTTTATTCATACGGAAATTGTGCCGGGCGATACTCTAAAAATCACTATCGCACCAAAAGGCGGCGGCAGCGAGAATATGTCAGAAGTAAAAATGCTGACACCAGCCGCGGGCTGGGAAGGCATCAAGAAATTTGTTGTTGACCGAGTGATGCGTTCCAAAGCAAATCCCTGCCCGCCGATTATTGTTGGTGTAGGCATTGGTGGAAATTTTGAAAAAGTCGCTTACTTAGCCAAGAAATCATTATTAAGAGATATCGGCAGTGTTCATCCTGACCCGTTTTATGCGGAGAAGGAAAAAGAACTTCTTGAAGAAATAAATAAGACCGGTATCGGACCACAAGGTTTTGGCGGTCGTGTTACCGCATTAGCCGTATTTATCGAAGCTTATCCCTGTCATATTGCGAGTATGCCTACCGCTGTTAATATTAACTGTCATGCGGCAAGACATAAAACCGCTATATTATAACAGAAAATGAAACCACAGATTAACACAGATGAACACAGATATAAAATCAATCCGTTAAATCAGTCTAATCCGTGGTTAAAAAATAATTGAGGTTAAAATGAAAAAGATTACAACACCTTTAACTGATGCAGCAGTTAAAGATTTGAAAGCCGGTGATTCGGTTTTGATAACCGGTATCATCTACACTGGTCGAGACTCAGCACACAAACGATTAATCGAAGCGCTAAATGCCAAGCAACCATTACCAGTCGATTTGAAAGGGCAGATTATTTATTATGTCGGACCAGCACCGGCAAAACCAGGTTATCCAATCGGACCAGCCGGTCCAACGACTTCAGAAAGAATGGACCCGTACACGCCCGCGCTTCTTGCGTATGGTATGAAGGGTATGATTGGTAAAGGCAATCGTACACCTGAGGTGATTGAAGCATTAAAGAAATATACCGGCGTTTATTTTGCGGCGGTCGGCGGCGCTGCAGCATTGATTGCGAAAAGAATTAAGAAATGCGAAACCGTTGCTTATGACGACTTAGGTCCGGAAGCAGTAATGAAACTGACGGTTGAAGATTTTCCAGTGGTGGTAGTGAATGATTGTTATGGCAACGACCTCTATGAAGAGGGTATGAAAAAATATCGTAAGACATGAATTTTTTGCCACGAATAAACACCAATAAACGCAAAAAGAATTTTATTTGTTGGTTTTCTTTGTTCGTGTCAATTCGTGTGCATTCGTGGCTGAAAAGAGAATTGGAGTAATATGGCACAACTTTCAACGATTTATATTATGGGTAAAGAATATAAAGTTCCAAGCGGGTTAACAATTCTGCAGGCAATCGAAGCAAGCGGATTCCTGTTTGTGCGCGGTTGCGGTTGCCGAGGCGGATTTTGCGGCGCGTGCAGTACGGTTTATCGAACCAAAGATTCATATAAACTAAAGGTCGCATTAGCCTGCCAGACCAAGATTGAAGACGGAATGTATTTGGCGCAGATTCCTTTTTATCCGGGCAATAAAGCAGAACATAATTTAAGTCAGATGAAACCGACGACGGAAACATTATGCGCTCTGTATCCGGAGATAATGCGTTGTATTTCCTGCGGCAGTTGCACAAAAGTTTGCCCGCAAGATATTAAAGTTATGGATTATATCAATGCCGCAATCCGCGGCGACTATCAGAAAATTGCTGAGCTTTCTTTTGACTGTATTATGTGCGGATTGTGTGCCACGCGCTGCCCGGCAGAAATCGTACAATATAATGTTGCACTTGCTGCCCGACGAATTTACGGCTCGTACATTTTAAAAAGAGCAGTACACGTTGACCGACGGCTGGAAGATATGAAAGCGAAAAAGTTTACTCAAGAAATTCAGGAATTGATGAAAAGTTCAGTTGACCAATTAAAAGAACGATATACGAAAAGAGACATGGAGAAATAAAGATGTTTACACAGATAAAAATTAGGATTACGCAGATAGGGGACTAAAATGTATCCGAAAGAATTTCAAGAATCCTTAAAAAAAGTTGATGCATCAAGACAGACAAGATTAAGCCAGAAAATTCCAATGCTCAGTTTAGCCGACCGAGCTGCCTTGCTGGAAGCATATCACCCGGATTATAAAAAAGGCACGATGCGGGAAATTTCAATTGGTATTAACAAAGGTGATAAAACACCGCACGAGTTTGCTAATCTGTTTGAGGCATATTCTCAGATTAATCCAGGTAATTTTACAATTCCGTCACCCAAGTTTGAGACCGATGTTTTAATTATTGGCGGCGGCGGTGCCGGTGTTTCAGCCGCTATTATGGCAAAAAAAACAAAGGTAAATGTTCTGCTCGTGACAAAATTGAGGATTGGTGATGCCAACACCACGATGGCGCAGGGTGGAATTCAAGCAGCAGATAAAGACAACGACTCGCCGGCAATTCACTATCTCGATGTCTTGGGCGGCGGCGGTTTTAAAAATATTCCAGAACTAGTTCAGGCATTGGTCAGTGACGGACCGGATGTAATTCGCTGGCTGGAAGAACTTGGGGTGATATTTGACAAGGCACCGGATGGTACAATGCTTTCAATACATGGCGGCGGAACTTCGAGAAAACGGATGCATCCCTGTCGTGATTATACCGGTGCAGAACTGATGCGTTGTTTGAAAGATGAGTTCTTAGACCAGAAAATCAAGTATCTTGATTATACGAGCGCGTTGGAACTGCTAACTGATTCAGAAGGTAAATGCGTTGGTGCAATATTGGTCAATATGGAAAATGGTGAAGTGTTCACAGTAAAAGCAAAAACAACGATTCTTGCGACTGGTGGTGCTGGTCAATTACATATTCAAGGATTTCCGACTTCTAACCACTATGGCGCAACTGCCGATGGTCTGGTGCTCGGTTATCGGGCCGGTGCAAAACTGGCTTTTTTAGACACAATTCAGTATCATCCAACCGGCGTCGGTTATCCTGAACAGATATTAGGACAGCTTATTACCGAAAAAGTCCGCGGGGTTGGCGCACAACTGGTCAATTGCGATGGCGAACAATTTATTTATGAATTGGAAACAAGAGATATTGTTTCATCCGCGATGATTCGTGAAGTTCAGGAAAGAAAAAAGGGCATTGCGAATGTTGCATCCGGCGGTGTTTGGCTCGATACGCCGTTAATTGAAATTAAATCCGGTCCTGGTACAATTTTAAAACAACTACCGGCAATGTATCGTCAGTTTATTAAGTTCGGTATTGATATGACCAAAGAACCAGTTATTACTTATCCGACCCAGCATTATCAGAATGGGGGGATTTTGTGCAACCAGTTTGGTGAAACTAATGTATCTGGTCTTTTTGTTGCCGGTGAAGCGAGTGGCGGCGTGCACGGAAGAAACCGTTTGATGGGCAATTCATTACTCGACATCTTGGTTTTCGGCAGACGAGCCGGAACTCACGCAGCAGAAAGAGCACTTAAAACAAGCGATGTCAAACCGGGCGGTTTGGAACATATTAAGAAATACCACCAGGAGTTAGAACAAGCAAAAGTACCTAAAGAGCGCAAGTCTCCGATGCTTTTACCCGATTACCGTCCCAAGGAATTCAAAACACGATATAGTTTCTTATCCCATATCGCAGAATAATAATTGCATTGAATGGATATTACTTATTCCAATATAAGGTCATCTCGTTTTGAAATTTCACTCAGGCATTTAAAAAATAAGGATGTCCAGAGTATCTATGATAATGTCAAAGATAAAGCGATTAGTACTTACACAGTTAGTATTCCATATCCCTATCATTTGAGTGATGCGAGAGAATTTATCAGTTACAGCATAAGGACGAGAAGATTAAAGACCGCCTATATTTTTGGAATCGAATTAATAAAGAATAAAAAGATAATCGGCATTGTTTCCTTATCGAAAATAGACAAGAAGAATAAGAACTGCGAATTAGGTTACTGGCTCGGGAAAAAGTACTGGCGTAA
>CAZXRM010000023.1:0-7003 GCA_964642595.1 uncultured bacterium | reverse complement strand
TTGTTGACAGACCGAGAAAAACCAATTATCATAAATTATATTAAAATATAGAAAGGAGGCATTATGAAAAATGCTCTCAAACTTAGCAGTATGCTTCTTAGCATAATGCTAATATTGACAATTGTCGGCTGTCCGAAAAAAGCAGTGAAAACACAACCCATTGCACCACCGGATAAACCGATTGTAACTGAAGAAGAGGAAGTTATACCAACTTTATCTCTACAAACGATATATTTTGATTTTGATAAATCCGATATCCGGACCGGCGATGCAGAAATTCTGAAAGCGAACGCCAAATCATTAAAAGACAATCCAGCGGTTAAAATTACAATTGAAGGACACTGCGACCCAATGGGCACATCTGAATATAATATGGCATTGGGTTGGCGTCGGGCAACTTCCACACAAGATTATCTTATCAAGTTAGGTGTTGACAAAGCAAGACTTAGCACGATTAGTTACGGCGAAGAAAGACTTATGACCAACAACGAAACTGATTACTGGCAGAATCGGCGTTGCGAGTTCGTTCAGAAATAAATAACAAATTTCGGAGATAGCAGATAGTAATATGCAAAGAGAAACTAAGCGATTAGCATTGCTGCTGGTCGGGATTGTATTGCTATCTGCTATCTTTTTTTCCGGCTGTTCGCCAACCTGGCGATGGGTGCGTCGCGGGACCGGTGTTGATTCTTTATCTTACTCAGTGAAACGGATTGACAGTCTATCGAATGTTCAGATTCAGACTCTGACGGAAATGAATGCCGATTTGTTAACACAGATTGAAAATGTGCGACAGGAATTAGCACAACTTTCGGCAAAAGTTGATGACACCCAGGAAGGTTTAAGCAGGGTTTATCAAAGGTTTGGTATTTCTCGTACCGAACCGATGAAAGTTGATACAACACCTTTAAAAGCGACATCGCCGGTTGACCCGGACGAATTATACAATACGGCATATCTTGATTATACCCGGGGCAATTATGATATTGCGATAGAAGGTTTTAAGCGTTATCTCAAGTATTTTCCGGATACTGAATTATCGGATAACGCTCAGTACTGGATTGGCGAATGTTATTATACTAAAAAAATGTATCCGGATGCGGTCTTGGAGTTTCAAAAAGTCATTACCAATTTTCCGCAGGGGAATAAATTAGTTTCGGCAATCTATAAAACCGGTCTTTCTTACGAATCAATGGATGAATTAAGAAAGGCAAAAGAAAATTATAAAAACGTTTTTGAAAATTATCCCAATTCACCTGAGGCAAAATTAGCCAAAGAGCGATATTCATCTCTGCCCTGAAAATAATGGAACCATTTGTCCCGCCCAACTCCACCGGATTTTTTAATGTCGTCTGGGGTTTAGGTCTTTTTGCCAAAGTAATTATTTTAATTCTAATCATATTTTCAATTATTTCATGGGCAATTATTGTCAGTAAATATTTACGTTTCCGAAAAATAAGAAAAAACAACCAATTTATGTACCGGTTGTTCAAATCACGCTCGTCCGTGATAGATTTTATCGGGATTGCATCAGAATACCCGAACAGTATTTTATCGAAACTGGTATTTGCCGCTAACGAAGAATGGAAAAGAATCAGCAAGACCAGCGATAAAAGTAATGAACTAAATGTCAGCCGGTCATCGGAAGTTATCCAATTATTACCCAATGTTAATGATACGCTGGTCGGAACCGCATCATTGGAAGTTGAAAAATTAGAGCACAATTTAATATTTTTAGCAGTGTGCAGTACAGCCAGTCCTTTTTTGGGATTGTTGGGAACGGTCTGGGGAATTTTAGAAGCATTTTTAGGTGTGCGTCATATCCCGGTTGTTACTTTACAGATTATCGCACCGGGCATTTCAGATGCGTTAGTGACAACGGTCGCCGGGTTACTGGTCGCAATTCCAGCAGTCGTCGCTTATAATTATTATGTCGGACAGGTTAGAAGTTTTGCTAACGAGATGGAACGCTGGTCAATCGAGATTGTCGGAGATTTTAGAAAATCAGCGGTCAAGTTAAATAATATTAATTAACACAATTCGTTATATCATAAATGAACGACCGAAAAATTGGTAACAGCCCCCACTTAAAATTCTTAGCCGATATTAATCTGACCTCGTTGGCCGATGTCAGCATTACTCTGATGATTATTTTTATGATTGCCGGTATCAGTGTTGCTTTGACCCGTGCCGGGATTCCAATAAATGTTCCGCGCAGCACAGCAGCGGTTCCACAAAGAAGTGAAGGTATATCAGTCACGGTTGACAAACAGGGAAAAATCTTTATTGAAGACAAACAAACCGAGCTCAAAGATTTTTCGAATGCGTTGACTAATGTGCTTTCCAAAAAATCAACTAATCAGGTCTATCTTTTAGCTGATGAATCAGTAAATTATGGGTTGGTGATACATGTCATCAGTAAAATACGCGAAATCGGCATTGAAAATATTGGATTAGTGGCAACGCCTCAGGCCAGAAAGAAATAGAGAAACAGTGCACAAGATTCAGGTGCACAGGTACGCGTTACGAAAACCATGAAAAAAGAATTACTTTTCTCATTTATCGGGCACATACTTATATTTTCCGCATTGATTGTGGCAGGTAAACCAAGAAACCATGAAAAGTTATATCCGGATGTTTTTCAGGTTTCAGTCGTCAGTCTGGAATCTGGTATTGAAAAATCCGAACCGGCACCGTCGGTTGCAGTAATTGATAAAAAACCGCAGCCAAAGTCGGTTGAAAAACCTAAACCCAAATCAGATACACCGAAAAAGTCTGGGCAAAAAACCGGGCAGGATGTCGGTCTGAAATTATCCAGTAAAGGCGGCAAATATTCTTATTATATTGATGCAATTCTAACCAAAATTGGCAGTAACTGGGTAAATCCATTTGCCAATTCCGGATTGAAACTGACCACGACCATCTATTTTGTAATTCACAAAGACGGGCGAATAGCAAGCACAAAAATCGAGAAGAGTTCGGGCAATGAACTATATGACCGGTCGGCAGAACGGGCAGTTATAATCACACAAAACCTACCACCTTTAGCCGGCGAGTTTGCCCAGGAAGAATCGCTGAAATTACATCTCGAGTTTGAATTCAAACCATAAAAAATGAAACCACAGATTACACAGATTATCACAGATTTTCTTTTTATCAGATTAATCCGTCTAATCCGTGGTTAAAAATAAACGCAAATGAAAGCAAATTTTGTCCATCTGCATAATCATACTGAATACAGTCTTTTAGACGGAGCGCTCAGGATATCGAAATTAGCCCAGCAGGCGACTAAATTCAAAATGGGGGCAGTTGCAATAACTGACCACGGTAATATGTTTGGCGCGATTGAATTCTATAAAATCTGTTCGGCTGAGGGTGTAAAGCCAATCATCGGGGCAGAGGTTTATGTCGCACCCGGCTCGCGAAAAGACCGGACAATATCAAGAGACATCAGCGAGACCAGTTATCATCTGACACTTCTCTGTAAAGATGAAACCGGTTATAGAAATTTAGTTAAACTTGTGTCATCAGCTTATCTTGAAGGATTTTATTATCGCCCGCGAATTGATAAGGAAATTCTGTCCCAGCATTGTCAGGGTCTGATTGCGATGTCCGGATGTTTGAAAGGCGAGATAAACCAGCATATCCTGCGCGGCGACACGGAAAAAGCAAGAGAAGTTCTTGAGTTTTACCAGAGCATATTCGGCAATGATAATTTTTATCTGGAACTTACCCGTCTGGGAATCCCGGAGAACGAAAAGTCAATTGCTGGCCTTATACAACTTTCGTCTGAGATGGGGGCAAAGGTCGTTGCGACTAATGATTGTCATTATTTGGAAGCGGGCGATATCAAGGCGCATGATGCTTTGGTTTGTATTCAAACCGGGAAAAAAGTATCGGACAGCAAACGGCTGAAGTTTGAAAGCGCCGAGGTTTATTTTAAATCACCAGACGCAATGGCAAAATTATTTTCCGATATTCCGGACGCAGTTCATAATACACTGGAGATTGCCGATAAATGCAATTTAATTTTAGATGTCAGCGGCAAGGGATTTAATCTGCCGGCGTTTCCGATACCGGTAAGCGAAGAAAATAAAAGCGATTTTCATTATCTGACAAAATTAACCCGCAAGGGATTTAAAGAGCGTTATCCTAATCCACAACCGCAATTTCAGGAGCGGTTAGATTATGAGTTGAAGGTAATCGCCGGGATGGGATTTTCCGGGTATTTTCTGATTGTTAAGGATATTATTGATTACGGACGGTCAAAAAATATTCCAATCGGACCGGGTCGTGGGTCAGCCGTATCAAGTCTGGTGCTTTATTCTTTGGGTATTACGGATATTGACCCGATGCATTACGGGTTGGTATTCGAGCGGTTTTTGAATCCGGAACGGGTGACATTACCGGATATTGATATTGATTTTGCCGATGACCGCCGTGCTGAAGTAATTGATTACATTCGGCAGCGTTACGGCAAAGATTCGGTCGCACAGATTATTACTTTTGGGACAATGGCATCAAGAGCCGCAATACGCGATGTCGGTCGGGTGCTGGATGTGCCATACGGTGAAGTTGACCGAATTGCCAAATTGATTCCTTTCGGCGCCAAAATCGGCGAAGCAATCGCAACCACTAAAGAACTCAAGCAATTAATTGACAGCACGCCTAAATACAAAGAATTAATTGAGATTGCCGAGAAACTGGAAGGATTGGCGCGTCATGCTTCAATTCACGCATCAGGTGTTGTGATTGCACCCAAACCATTGAATGAGATTGTACCGTTATACCGGACGGCAGACGACGACACCTGCACGCAATACGATATGAATGCGCTGGCGGATGTTGGCTTGTTAAAGATGGATATTCTGGGATTAAAGACATTATCCGTGATAGAAAATTCATTTAGAATCGTCAATAAACAGGGCACAGTACTCGATAAAAAGACGATACCGTTTGATGACAAGAAAACTTATGAATTATTGCAGAAGGCAGAAACGACTGGCTTGTTCCAATTAGAAAGTCAGGGGATGAGGGATATTCTGCGCAAGTCGAAACCGGAAAAAATCGAAGATGTATGTGCGGTTATTGCTTTGTATCGTCCGGGACCAATGGCGCATATTGACGATTACGTCAATCGAAAATTAAGCGCGTCGAGGATTAAATATTTACATGAAAAAGCTGAGCCGATTCTGAAAGAGACCTACGGCATTATGGTTTATCAGGAGCAGGTTATGCAGATCGCATCGGCAATCGCCGGTTTTACACCAAGCCAGTACGACCGATTACGAAAAGCGATGGGCAAAAAAATTCCGGAAGAGATGCAGGCAATGCGGGTGACTTTTATCGAAGGCGCCAAGAAACATCATATCACCCAGGAAAAAGCCGAAGAAATCTTTGATTTAATCGCGCCGTTTGCCGGCTACGGTTTTAATAAATCGCACTCGATTGGTTATGCCCATTTGTCCTACACAACCGCTTATTTAAAAGCGAATTATCCGGTCGAATATATGACTGCATTGTTAACGAGTGAAATCAGCGATTCGGACAAACTTAATATATTAATCAAGGACTGCCGAAAAATCGGAGTGGAAGTTTTGCCACCGGACATCAACTGCAGTAATTATGAATTCACAATCGAGGACAATAAAATCCGCTATGGGCTGGGCGGTATTAAGCATTTAGGACAAAAAGTCTGCGAGGCGATTGCCAATGAGCGGCAGAACGGTCCGTATAAATCATTACGCGATTTTCTCAAGCGCACCAGAAAAGATACAAGCCGCAAAGCGTACGAGATGCTGATTAAAGCCGGTGCCTTGGATTCAATCTTTAATGACCGAGCCAATTTAATTTCAAAACTGGAAGACGAGTTGGAAAAAGTTGGGTCAGAAAGATTGCAATATTTAGAACGACAGAAAAATCTCTTCAGTGGTCCGAATCAGGATGAGCCAAATAGTGATATAGTGATGCACGGCAATGCCTTTTCAACTACCAGCAAGGAAGATATGCTGAAGTTTGAGAAAGAATCATTCGGGTTTTATTTTTCCTGTCACCCGCTCGAGAGTTTTGAAACAGAGATGAGCGCAATAATGCTTACGCCGATTAACAAATTAGACGGATTACTGGTCAAGCAGAATGCAGGGGGCCCGGTATCGCGTTTTGGTAATAACGAACAACGGAAAATTGTCCATCTCGGCGGAGTAGTGGTTACAAGACAGCAGAAAAAAGACCGCAAAGGACAGGATTACGCAATTTTTAATCTTGAGGATTTCACCGGCATCACGGAAATTATTGCATTCAGCGAGGTTTATGCGCGCACCCGGCAATTTTTAAGAACCGATGCACCAATTATTGTGCGGGGCAGAATTGGCAGCCGGGACGAGACCAAAACTCAGATTGAAGCACAAAATATAATTCCGTTCACTGACTGGCAGAATTATTTTGACTGCCTGGTAATAACAATCAGCGCCGAGGATTTCAGCGAAAAAGGCGAAAATATCAAAACTATCCTGGGAAAATTCGAGGGCGATAAACAGATTTTCTTTAAGATAAAAAATCCGGACCAGACCAGCACGGTTTACCGCCAGACCGAACCGGGTGTGGCGTTCAGCAAAGAACTTATTTCGGAGTTATCAGAAATGCTCGGTAAAAACGGAGTAAAAATCACCCGCGACAACCGGTCAAGATTTTAAGTTAGAATTTTTATACCAGAACTCTTACCTGATGACTGACGAAACGGTGATTATCTGTACCTAAAAAACTTACGGATAAAATTCCTAAGAAATGGATATTTTGATAATTGTATAGATTTATATAAACACGACAGTCTTAAAGAATATGTTGCCGGCATACCAGTTCGGTATTTTCTTGTCATAATAAATGACTTTGTAAAGATGCCTTTTGCCTTGTTAAAACGCCCATTATTCCATATAGGGGATGCCTCCCCTATCTCATTAGTTTTTAGGGATTAGTTGTTGGTTGTTAGTAAGTTAACAGAGATATC
>CAZXRM010000022.1:0-13223 GCA_964642595.1 uncultured bacterium | reverse complement strand
ATTGCCGAAGCACTGGATATGGGACGAGAAAGCCAGACTGTAAAAAACCAATATCTAAAACTGGTTAAGTCTCTGAACGGCGAGTTTAATATTTTAAGGAATGCACCAATTTCAGAAATTGCGATACAGAGCGACGAGCGTATCGCCTTTGCGGTAGAACAGGTGAGAAAAGGTAACCTGCACATTACTCCTGGTTACGACGGTGTTTTCGGAAAAGTGAGTATCTTTCGAAAAGGGTTGGAAAAACCGGCTGATAATGATACGGGTGAACAAGACCAAATGAGATTATTCTAAATAAAAGGAGATTTAATGAAACCACGGATTACACGGATTAGACAGATAAATAATAACTTTAATTATAATCCGTTAAATCGGTTAAATCCGTGGTTAAAAATATGAAACAGATTTGGGCGCCCTGGCGTATAGAATATATTAATCAAACTCAAAGCTCAAAGCGCAAAGTTCAAAACTTACGATGTTTTCTGTGTTTGAAAAAGAATTTTATCTTACATAAAGGGAAATACTCTTTTATTGTAATGAACCGTTTTCCGTATAATTCCGGGCATATAATGGTTGCACCATATCGCCACATTGGCTCAATCGAAGAACTTAATAGTAATGAGACGGGCGAGATGTTTGCGTTGATTCAAAAAAGTGTCATTACATTAAAAAAGATTATGAAACCGGATGGTTTTAATATCGGTATTAATCTTGGTTCAGTTAGCGGTGCTGGTGTTCCAGGACATATACATATTCATATAATCCCAAGATGGCTGGGCGATACCAATTTTATGCCGATTATCAGCGATACGAAAATTATTAATGAAAGTTTAAAGAATACTTTCAAAATATTGAAAAAGGAATTTATCAAATATGGTAAAAATTAAGGCGGTTGTTTTCGATTTGGATAATACCCTAGTTGACTTTATGAAAATAAAAGAAGTAGCGATTGATGCCGCTGCCGATGCGATGATTGATGCCGGTTTAAAGATGAATAAAAAAGAAGTATGTAAGAAAATATTCAAAGTGTATGATGAAAAAGGCATCGAATACCAGCAGGTCTTTGACTCTTTTCTGATTCAGGCGCTGGGTAAGATTGATATGAAAATTCTTGCGTCCGGTGTGATTGCTTATCGCCGGGCGCGGGAAAGCGTGTTGGTTTCTTACCCGCGGGTGATAATAACTTTACTGGAATTACTAAAGCGTGGATTGAAGTTGGCGGTAGTTTCTGATGCGCCACGGTTACAAGCTTGGTTACGATTATGCGGTTTAAATATTCATAATTATTTTGATGTAGTAGTTACTTTCGACGATACCAACAAACGGAAACCAGATGCGGAACCGTTCAGAAAGACTTTGGAATTGCTAAAGTTAAAAGCGGATGAAGTTATAATGGTTGGTGACTGGCCAGAACGGGATATTGTCGGAGCAAAACCTTTAGGGATGAAAACGGTCTTTGCTAAATACGGTGATACATTTGGTACAAAACATTCCGGTGCGGACTGGGATATTGATGATATTTACGAATTGATAAATATTATTGATAAAGAAAATTCAGTGAAAAAATAATGTCAATTTTTGGAATTGGTGTTGACTTGGTTGAAATTGCGCGAATCGAACAATCATTTGCGAGATTCGGCGAGCGGTTTAGAAACCGAATTTTTAGCAGCGAAGAACAGGATTTCTGCGAATTACAGAAGGAAAAATATTTATCTTATGCGGCGCGGTTCGCTTCAAAAGAAGCATTTTCCAAAGCACTCGGAACTGGTCTGCGAGGAAAAATTGCTTGGAAAGAAATCGTAGTTAATGATAATGAATACAGCCGACCGACACTAAAAATTTACGGGAAAGCTAAAGATATTTTGCAGAATCGAAAAACTCATTTGAGCATAACTCATACGGACCGTTATGCATCAGCAATTGTTATTGTTGAAGATTGATAATATGATAAAGAGTTCTTTACTAATACTTGTCAGTTTTTGTTTAATTGCATCAACCTGTCGAAAATCAGAAAACATTGTGCAAGATATTGTTGTTCCAGCCTGGCAGGACGGCGAAAAATTGAAATACGGAATATATAGAAATGACACATTGATTGGACAAGCGACTTATTCGCTGTTTTTTGATACCGATGGAGATATTCCGATATTCAGTGTAGAAATGGTCACCCAAAGTGAATCGGAAGAAGATTATCTCTGGGATTCGACAATTGTTCATTTCCGACGCGATAATTTTTCACCAGTCTGGTCTTTACGAAATGTCGAGACCGATTTCGGATACAGTATTGTTGAAACCCATTACGACGGTCCAGATATTGAAATATGGATGGAGACAATTGATGGCAAAGAATCATATGAATTTTCTATGTCTGAACCATACTTCGATAATGAAATGTTGTATACTTTACTGCGGGCAATACGTTTTACTAAAGTCAAAAATTATTCAATAAATATCTTGTATCCATTAACATTGCAGAAACTTCCGATTTCAATCAAATATAACGGCAGAATAACTGTGACAACACCGGTCGGTTTATTTGACTGTGACCGGGTTTATCTGACAAGCATTCAGGTCAAGACTAACCTGTATTTTGAAAGAACCGAACCAAGAAGATTGATAAAATATCAAGAAAAAAACTCACCCATATCTTTTGTATTAATTAAAGAATAATGGTTTTATAAACAGGGTATGGATTACTAACCGGAAACTTCGGTTTTAACTTCCTGGTTCTTCAGCAATTCATTGATTTTATCAATTAAAATTTTTGCATCAAAAGGCTTTGCAATATAAGCATCTCCACCCATTTCTTTGGTCATATTAATTGCTTCGGCACCGCTACGAGCAGTGAAAATGATTACCGGTATTTCTTTGTACGGGTCATATTTTTTCAAAAGTCCGCAAATCTTATAACCATCAATTTTAGGGAGCATAACATCCAATATTATCAAATCCGGTTTGACTTTTCTTATTTTATCAAACATCTTCAGTCCATCTGAAACAGGTACGACATTGAAATTATGTTCTTGTAAGCGGATTGATACTAACTCACAAAGATTCGTATCATCTTCAACGATTAGAATTGTTTTAATTTTGTTGGTCTGCATTATTTTTAATTTTTGACGGGTAGAACAAGATAAAAATTAGCGCCTTTACCGATATCGCTTACCGCCCATATTTTACCTTTGTGCAATTCGACAATCGTTTTGGCGATGGTCAATCCTAATCCAATACCACGGATTTTTGTTGGGGCAGTTGACCTTTCAAATTTTTCAAAGATTCGTTTTAAATCTTTTTTTAATATACCGGGACCATTGTCAGAAATCGTGATTTTAACATAATTTAATTTCGAATTTATATCTTGATATTCTAATCGCTTCTTTGTTTTTAGTAATAACTGAGTTTTAATTATTACTGTTCCTTTTTCCGGTGTAAATTTTATCGCATTATCAATAAGATTAGATAATACTTCGAAAATTCGGTCTTTATCAACATTCAGTGAGGGGAGGTTGGTTGAAAAGATTTTTCTGATACGCATTTTTTTCTTCTGAATATGTAAACTTTGACTTTCCAATACTAAATTTATCAGATTATTAATATTTACTTTTTCGGGCTGTAATTGTATTTTGTCGTTTTCAATTGCGGCTACTTTTAAAAAGTTATCAATCATTCTTACTAATCGATTGATTTCTTCTTGAGCAATACTTATAATACGCAAGGATTTTTTATCAAGTTTGTGTTGGTTAACATCCGATATCAGTGATACCGCTTCTTTGATTGATGTTATATGAGTTTTCAGTTCGTGCGCAAAAACCGCCAGCGTATCTGTCTCTTTTTTCTCAGATAACTTCAAAAGTTTGTTGTTTAATATCATATTTATTAAATGTCTACACCTATTACAATTCTACTTGATTCTGATTAAGTGTCAAGTAATTCAATATAAAATGAGCAAGTGTTACTACTTGACTCAAAGAAAATTTGAAGTAGAATTTTTAAGTGATGAAACCGATATTTACAATTTCTGGATTAAGAGGGGTTTGGGGTAAAAATCTCTTCCCCGATTTGGTTGCCAATTATGCAATGAGTTTCGGTAAGTTTTTACAAGGGAGAAATATTGCGGTTGGTCGAGATAATAGGGAATCAGGACCAGAAATCTTGCTTGCGGTTATAAAGGGTCTTTTTAATTTACAATATAATATCTTTGATTTTGGAATCTGTCCGACACCGGCAATTGTAAAGATGGTGAAAAAATTAAAATTGGATGGCGGATTACAGGTAACCGCAAGTCATAATCCAGAGGAATGGAACGGATTAAAATTTATTTCAGGGGAGGGCAGATTTCTTTATCCAGAGGAATTCAAAAGACTCGCAGATGCGTTGAATAAAAAAATTAAACGGTTTAATTTAACAACTTTTCCCAATTTTGGAAAAAAGGAAATAATAAATTTATATTTACAAGATATTATTATTGCTGATTATTTTAAAGAAATACAATATAAAAAATTCAAAGTCGGTATTGATAGTTGTAATGGTGCAGCCGAAGAATATGCGATTAAATTAGTTGAAATGCTTGGTTCGATTCCAGTATCAATCAATAGACCGACAAAAGGATTTCCGCGACCACCCGAACCAAAAGCAGAAAATTTGAAAAGGTTAAGTTCTGCAATTAAAAAAGAAAAATTGGACTTTGGTATTGCTTTTGACCCAGATGGCGACCGATTTGCCTGCGTTGATGAGACCGGCACGCCTTTATCCGAAGAAGCATCAGTACTATTAGCAATAAGATATATTTTAGAACAGCAAAAAGGACCGGTTGTGGTCAATAATTCAACAACAATGGCAGTCGAAGAGGTTTGTAAGAAATTTAAAGTGCCAGTTTATCGTTCTCCAACCGGTGAAATAAATGTAGTTAAGAAAATGCTGGAAGTAAATGCGATTGTTGGCGGAGAGGGAAATGGGGGAGTAATTGTTCCAAAGATAAATACAACACGGGATGGTTTAGTTGCAACCGCAATACTTATAAGTTTTTTATCGAAAAGAGAATGTCCACTGTCGGTTATCCGTGATGAATTGCCTCTATATTACATGCACAAGGCAGTGGTCAGTTATTATAAAGAAAATTGGCAGACGATAATCAGAAAAAAATATCAGTCGGATAAAAGAATAAAATTTGATACACAAGACGGACTAAAAGTGATCGGAGATAAATTCTGGATTTTATTGCGCAAGTCGAATACCGAGCCAATTTTACGAATCATCGCGGAAAGTAATAATAGAAGTTTGACGAACAGGTTAATTAAAGATATAATAAAAGAGATAAGAAATTGATAATATGTGCGGCATAATTGGATACATCGGAAAAAGAGATATCAACGAAGTTATCATAAAAGGTTTAGAGCGACTTGAATACCGTGGTTACGATTCGTGCAGTATATCGGTTATTGAAAACAATGTAATTAAGTGCCACAAGACAGTCGGACGCATCCAACAACTGAAAGAAATTGTTCAACAACAACCGCTAAAGGGAAATGTCGGAATCGGACATACACGATGGGCAACCCACGGTGAACCAAATGATGTCAATGCTCATCCGCAGTTCGATTGTGAAAAGAAAATCGCGGTAATTCATAATGGTATTATCGAAAATTATCAGGTATTACGACAGTGGCTGATAAGCCGCGGTCATAAGTTCACTTCACAGACCGATACTGAAGTAATTCCACATTTAATTGAGGAATATTATGATGGAAATCTTTTATCAGCGGTTCAACATGCTTTGGAGTTGATTGAAGGAACTTATGGCTTAGCAATCATTTCCAGTTTAGAACCGGATAAAATTGTTGTAGCACGAAAAGGAAGTCCATTGATTCTTGGAATATGTCCGGATAACGAATTGATAGTTGCGTCCGATGCATCAGCAATTATTGAATTAACCAGAAAAGTAACATATTTATCAGATGGCGAAATCGCAGTTTTATCCAAACAAGGATATTCAATTACCAATTTAAAGAATGAGAAAATTGAAAAGGAATCAGAAGAAGTTCTGATGGATTTAGCCCAGATTGAAAAAGGCGGATTCCCACATTTTATGCTCAAAGAAATAGTTGAACAGACTGAGACAATTCAAGATGCAGTGCGAGGAAGAATTATATTAGAAAAAGAATTGATTAGACTGGGCGGATTAGAGACAAACATTATAAAGCGTGGTGAATCGAAAAACGCATCAGATATTGTCGCTGATGCGGATAGGATTATTATATCGGCTTGCGGAACATCCTGGCATTCGGCACTGATTGGAGAATATCTAATTGAATCATTTGCCCAAATACCAACTGAGATTGAATATGCATCGGAGTTACGCTACCGAACACTTTTAGCATCACCCAGAACTTGTTTATTTATAATCAGTCAGTCGGGTGAGACGGCCGATACTTTAGCGGTATTACGAAAAGCAAAAGAGATGGGGATAACAGTTTTGGGGATTGTAAATGTCGTCGGTTCGACAATCGCACGCGAAACCGATGCTGGTATTTATTTACACGCTGGTTCAGAAATTGGAGTTGCGTCAACTAAAGCATTTACTTCTCAAGTTGTTGTGTTGACATTATTAAGTCTCTTTTTGGCTCAGAAAAAAAATACATTAGCAAGTACTGAGCAGAAAGAAATTGTCACTTCGCTAAAACAAATACCAGACAAAATAAAATTAATATTAAATAAGCAAAAAGAGATTGAACGAATCGCCGAAAAGTATTATCAATACAATAACTTTTTGTATTTAGGACGCGGTGTTAATTTTCCGGTGGCATTAGAAGGCGCTTTAAAGCTAAAAGAAATTTCATATATTCATGCTGAAGGATATCCAGCAGCAGAAATGAAACACGGACCAATTGCTCTAATTGATAAAAATATGCCGGTAGTTGTGATTGCGACTGATACTGATGATATAATCTATCAGAAAGTAATCAGCAATATTGAGGAAGTCCGAGCCCGAGGTGGTAATATTATCGCAATTGCAACCGAAGGTAATAATGAAATTAAGAATTTAGCACAAGAAGTTATATATGTTCCTAAAATTAGGGGTTATTTAACACCGATTTTGAATGTGATACCTTTGCAACTTTTAGCCTATCATATCGCAGTGAAACGTGGTTGCGATGTTGATAAACCGAGAAATTTGGCAAAGAGCGTTACCGTTGAGTAAACTCAGAAAAAAAATTTATAATAAAAAGATTATAGCAGTTCCGATAACTGCGATAAATGTTCCGATAATTGCCTGAGTCGTAATTTTTTCTTTAAATATAAAATGTGATAATGGTAAAAGAAATATCGGAGGCAATGCCATTATAGTTGACGCAATTCCGATATAAGCCCACTTAACTGCGACCATTGACATCCAGATACCCAAGAAAGGTCCACAAAACGCCCCCAAAGCAATTATTAAGAGAGGTTTTCTATTTGATATCGTGCCGATAGTTGTTTTTATGTGTCCGTTAAATAAAGTTATCAACCAGATTACTAAAGTTGCAGTTGATACTCTAATAATAGTCGCGGATAAACCAGGAAGATTATAATTTAATCCTTTCTTAGCTAAAATCAATCCTATGGCTTGACCAATTGCGCCACCGATTCCGCAAAAAACACCGATAGAAAATTGCTTTTTATTAATGGTTGATGTATCTCTTTTATTTAAAACCACCAATGTAATACCAATTAAAGTACAGATGATACCGATTATTTTGACAGCAGTTAAAGTCTCGGATAGAAAAATCCATGCAAAGATTGTGCTGATGATTGGGACCAATGTCATAATGAGCATTGAGAGATGGGGTCCAATCAGAACAAATGCTTGGAAAAGTGCCGAGTCGCCAATCACAAGACCGACAATACCAGAAAGACCGAGCCAAAACCATGCATTGAGATTGACATTTATCGGCAGAAATTTACTGAATATGATAAAATGAAGAATTGAGAGATAACAGAATCCAAAAACCAATCGAGT
Organism: uncultured bacterium; assembly: GCA_964642595.1. Classification (GTDB taxonomy): domain Bacteria; phylum Hydrothermota; class Tepidihabitantia; order Tepidihabitantales; family CAIPLT01; genus CAIPLT01. Next base: position 5,227 of record CAZXRM010000022.1, on the reverse strand, counting down.
TCTATTGAGGATATTTGCGCCAACATATCTACCACCAAATGTGAATAATATTGATGAGCATGACCAAAGCAAAGCAGTTGCTAAGGCAGCAAGTTCACCAATCATTTTTTATCCGAGGAAAACCAGAAAAACACCGATAATCGCAAGCAGTAGTGATATGCTTTTTTGAATGGTAATTCGCTCTTTTAAAATTATTGCGGCAAAAATAAAAACAAAGACGCTGCTCGTTTGATTCAGCGCAGATGCGATAGATGCACTGGTGTATTTCATTCCAGCCAACCAGATTAACAAAGAGAGATAAGTTCCAAAGAATGTCCCGCCAATTGAATAACCTATGCCATGAATAGTTTTCAAAGAAGAAAATATCTTATTACGCATCGGTAGAAATAATGTGATAATCACAAGGCTGATAAATCCGGCAATAAGACGAATTTCGATTGCCCAGAGTAAAGGTACTTGATTTAAGTGTGGTTTAATTATAACAACCCCGATTGCAGTTGCGATGACCGATAAAACACCATATAAAATGCCCCAAAAAAGTTTTTGACGGGTTATTTGTGTGTTGTGTTTGATGCGTAAGGTTAATAGTATGGCAATAACAATTAATACAACTCCGACCGTCTGAATAATTGTTAAGGATTCTCCTAAAAAAATAAACGAGAGAATGATAATTGACGGGCTATGCAAACTTGACACTATTGCCAAAAGTCCAGCACCAATATTATTCAGACACATAAAATATAATGTGTCAGCAATTGCCATACCCAAGATACCGCTAATTACAAATAGCAAATATAGTTTAATAGAAGCAGGCCAAAACAAAGATTGACCGACGACCAGCATTGTCAGAAAAAATAAGATAATGCCAAGAATATTTTTAAAGAGATTTAAGGCAATGGGATGGACGGTTTCACCGCTCTTCTTAAAAAGAATAACAGCAAAAGCCCAAATTATGGCACAAAGAATAGATAATATTTGACCAAGGTGAGAATGGATTATTTCCATAGTTCCTTAGTCAATTGATAAAACTGATGTACTGAAAAAGTCTCGGCTCGCTGGTTTAAGTTAAGATTCTTTATGCCAGCCAATCGAGATTTATTAATATCTAAAAATAATGATAAATTGTTAGCGATAGTTTTGCGAGGCTGTTTGAATGATGTTTTTACTACATGCGAGAAAGTGTCAAAATTCATATCAGTAAAAAGGGGAGAAGACCGCTTTTTTATTACGATTACTGTGGAAGTAATTTTCGGTGAGGGACGAAATTGCGAAGCAGGTATAGAAAATTGTTTTTTCCGTTCGGTATAGTAATCGAATAGTACAGTCATTGCACAATAGTCCTTTTCCCCAGGTGCCGCTAATAATTTGTTAATAAATTCACGTTGAGTAGTAAAAACTGCCAATTTGCATAAATTAATATTGTCTAATAATTTTTCAAATATTTCCGATGAAATATAATAAGGAATATTTCCAATAATCTTGACATTGTCGAATTTCTGCCAGTCAAGTTTTAAGATGTCTTGATTAATAATTATAATGTTATTATATTCTTTTGTATTTGCTTGCAATATCGGTACAAGTCTTTGGTCAATTTCAGTTGCGAAAACTCTTTGTGCTTTATTAGCTAAACGGGTAGTCAAAATTCCGAAACCGGCACCGATTTCTAAGACATTATCCAATGGATTTAATTGTAATGCCGATACTAATTTGTCAGCAGTTTTCTCAGATACAAGGAAAGATTGACCTAAAGATTTCTTGGGTTTAAATCCTACATTACGAAACCACAGATTCATCAGATTAGACGAATTTCAAAAAGGGTAGGCGCAGGATTTATCCTGCGAAAATAAAAAACGCAAGCTGAAGATTGCGGCTACCACAAATGTTAGAAAATGATACATGGGCTTAGATTCGGAAAAGAACTTTTGCATTTTTAGTTGTAATTTCCGCGATAATGTCGGTTGAGACATTTTGCAGTTGCGCAATGGTTTGAGCAACATATTTAACAAATGAGGGTTCATTTCTTTTACCACGCATTGGAACTGGTGTTAAATATGGCGCATCGGTTTCAATTAAAATTCTATCTTCGGGAATATGTTTGGCAATTTCTTTTAATTTGGGGTTGTCATAAGTAATCGAACCCGAGAAGGAAAGATAAAAGCCCTGAGCAAGTGCCCATTTAGCAAAAATCTCATCGCCAGAATAGCAGTGCAAAACGCCATTATAATATTTATGTTGCAAAAGTATCTCTTTTGATTCAGGATAAGCATTGCGAATATGGATAATCATCGGCAAACCTAATTTCTGAGCTAAGTCAACCTGTTTATGAAATGTTTTTTCTTGAGTTGCACGGTCTGATATATTTCGGTAGAAGTCTAAACCAGTTTCACCAATTGCTTTGACTTTAGGATTGGATGATAATTTTTCCAATCGTTCCATATCACCATCTCGCATTTCTTTAGCATCATGAGGATGAATACCAACACTGCAATATATATCAGTATATTTATTTGCAATCTTTAAAGATGCCAGTGAATCATCGACATTAAGACCGGCAGTTAAAAGTAACTGCACTCCGTTGTCTTTAGCTTTTGAAATAACCTCGTCTAAACTTGCAATATAAGAGCGGTCGGTTAGATGACAATGGGAATCAAACAAGACCATATTAAATATTAAAAATCAAATATCAAAAACACAAATTAAAAGTAAGAAATATTTGATATTTTATATGTATATTTACTTTTTAATTTTTGATATTTGATATCACGAAACTGTGCTGCCGGGATTAATGTTTTTGTCGAGTGTGACAAGCGAAATTTCATTACCATCAACCGCTGCTAACAGCATTCCATTAGACTCGACACCGCGTATCTTTGCTTTTTGGAGATTGGCAACGATTATAATATTTTTGCCAATCAAAGCTTCCGGACTATAAGCCAAACCAATGCCAGCAACGATTTGCCGTTTTTCGGTGCCAAGGTCTATATCCATCCTGACCAGTTTGTCAGTTCCAGCAACCTTTTCCGCAAATAATATTTTGGCAGTTTTTAATTCAATTTTCTTGAAATCATCATATGTTATTTCCATTTGTTTCTCCTTTATTATAACTTCTTTTTTTATCGCAAGGGACTCCCGTATCGGGGAGGACGCGGAGACCGCAGAGATTTTTTCTTTCGTCTCAGAAGTTATTTCTTTGCCTAGTTTTTCGATTTGGGCATTAATTACTTTTTCTTCAATTTTTGGGAATAAAATAGAAACCGGTCCTAAAGTTTTACCGAATTTCGGATTTTGTGCTTCATCCCAGTTCTTGCTTTGAATCTGAATAAGTTTCTTGATTTTTTCGGCAGTGAAAGGCAAGAATGGTTCTAAAATGATGGAAATCGAAGCAATTACACGTGCACAGATATTGATTGTTGTATCGCATTTTGTTTTGTCGCTTTTATAAGTTGTCCAGGGCGCTTGATAATCAAAAAAGCGATTGCCAAGACTGAGAAGCGTCATTAATTCGCGAGTTGCGTCTTTAATCTGGAATTTTTCCAGTAAGTCGCCGACCGTTTGAGTCGTATCCTCAATTTTCTTTAACACCTCATTGTCATTATCAGTAAACTGTCCATTTTCCGGAATGTTGCCATTGTAGTTCTTATTAATAAATGTCGCAACGCGGTTGACAAAATTACCAAGGACATCAGCGAGTTCATTGTTATTTCTTGATAAGAAATCACGCCAGGCAAAATCAATGTCGCGATTTTCAGGTAGGTTCGCAGCAAGAGCATAACGCAGTGGGTCAGGCTCAAATTCTTTTAAATAATCGGGTAGCCAGACTGCCCAATTTTCCGAAGTCGAAAGTTTTCTGCCTTCGAGATTCAAGAATTCGTTGGCAGGTATTTCCGATGGCAGAATATAATCGCCGTGAGCAAAAAGCATTGCAGGCCAGACCATCGCATGAAACACGATATTGTCCTTGCCGATAAAGTGAACGAGTTTTGTTTTAGAATCGAGCCAGTATTCTTTCCATAAATCGGGTTTGCCTTTTTTCTCTGCCCATTCTTTGGTCGAGGAGATGTAACCAATCGGCGCATCAAACCAGACATATAGCACTTTGTTTTGTGCTTCCGGTAATGGAACTTTTACGCCCCAGGTTAAATCACGGGTTATGGCGCGGTCTTCCAGACCTTGAGCAAACCAACCTTCGCAGAACCGTTTGACATTATCTTTCCAATTAGTTTTTTCATTAATCCATTTTTTTAAAGTATCCTGAAACTGGCTTAACTTGAAAAAGTAATGAGTTGTTTTTCTTTCTTTGGGCTTTGCGCCGCAGGTTTTGCATTTTGGTTCAATAAGATTAAATGGCTCGAGCCATCTGCCGCAGCTTTCACACTGGTCACCACGGGCTTTTTCATTTCCGCAGTGCGGGCAGGTGCCAGTAACATAGCGGTCGGCTAAAAACATATTACAGGATTGACAAAAAAACTGGGTAATGGTTTTGGGATAGATATAACCTTTATTGTAAATTTTTAAGAAAAAATCCTGAGCGGTTTTATGATGTAATGGCAAAGAAGTTCGCGAGTAATTGTCAAAACTGCAGCCAAACTTCTCAAATGATTCCTTGATACTTTTATGATATTTATCAACGATTGATTGCGGGCTCACCTTCTGCTTTTCTGCGGCAAGAGTAATCGGCACACCGTGTTCATCTGAACCGCAGATATGAATAATGTCCCTGCCTTTTAATCTCTGATAACGGACATATATATCTGAAGGCAGATAAGCACCGGCAAGATGTCCTAAATGTATCTCGCCATTGGCATAAGGTAAAGCACTTGTTACTAAAATTTTCATTTTTATTCCATTTCTTTTTAGCCACGGATTAACACGGATAAAACCGGTGAATCAGTGGGGCTACTATTTTTTATTATGCTGTTATTACTGCTAAAGTCAAGATAATAATAAATTGATAAGTTGGGTAAAAAGGTTATCGCCATGCCTGCTTGTAGCATGGCATTGGAAAATAATTTAAAAGATTATTGCTAAAAGTAATCACTAAATTAGATTGTATCGAAGTTTTTATATTAAGTCAATATTGAAAACAGCTATTACGTCACAAGCATCACATTAAGAAAAAAAGTGTTTTACTTTATCTCTTTATTAAACATACACATATACATTTCCAAAATGTTAGTTAAAACTAACGTTTTTATCAAGCGATATTTTCTGCTAACTTACCAATAAC
>CAZXRM010000021.1:0-13368 GCA_964642595.1 uncultured bacterium | reverse complement strand
TTGCCATTCAGCGGTTTTTTTGGTAAAGGTGTAAAAGATAAAATTACATTCTTCTTAAATATCATAATGGCGATGATAATATTTCCTAAAATTTTATATAAAGAAAGACCGGATGCAATTGTCTCAAGTAGTGGTTATACTGCATTAGTTCCGATTCTTTGGTCATTGATTTTGCATATTAAATTCTTTATATTAGAACAAAATCGCATCCCGGGTCGCACCACCAAATATTTTGCAAAATGGGCAAAGTTGGTATTTCTTGGATTTCCATTACTGAAAAAGATTAAGGCAAGAACTGTTTATACTGGAAATCCATTGCGTCTCGAAGTATTGAATCACAAACGAAAAGATGATGGCAAGACTATTTTAGTTCTTGGCGGAAGTCAGGGTGCGAGTTTTATCAATTTAAATATTGTAGAACTTGCCGCACAAATGCCGGAACTGAATTTTATTATTCAGACCGGCAAGCGTGATTATGAGAAAATCAAACAATTAGTAAAATCAAATAATTGTCAGTTAATTGATTTTACTTTGTCCATAGAAACGTATTACGAAAAATCGAGTATTGTAATATCCCGAGCCGGCGGTATGGTCTTATCAGAAATATTAGTTTTTGGTATCCCATCCATAATTATTCCCTTCCCATTTGCCACAGATAACCACCAAGCAGCGAATGCTCAGTTTTTAGCCCAAAACAACGCTGCAATCATTTTAGACCAACACCGCCGCTCTGGATATTCTCAAGAATTTGTTTCACAACTAAAAAACATCCTTGAATCATTAATAAATAATAAAAACAAATTAAACGAAATGAGTAAAAATGCATTTGCTCTTGCAAAAATTGATTCGGCGGAAAAAATCGCACAACATATATTAAATAACACAACATCATCAACCCATCAACTCAAAAATCCATTAACTCATAAACAATAAAAATGTTCGGTAAAATTAATCATATTCATTTTGTCGGTATCGGCGGTTCGGGTATGTCGGGTATTGCTTTAATTCTGAAAAATATGGGATTTAATATCTCTGGTTCGGACATAAGCAAATCAAACCTCACTGACACTTTAGAAAAGCAGGCTATTAAAATTTTTTATGAACATAATTCGTCAAATTGTCAGAATGCCGAGGTTGTCGTTTATTCTTCGGCAATAAACCAAAATAATCCAGAAATCCAATATGCTTTGGCAAATAAAATACCAGTTATCCCCCGTGCCGAAATGTTAGCCGAATTAATGAGAATGAAATTTTCCATTGCCGTATCCGGAACTCATGGCAAAACAACCGTCACATCAATGGTCGGAACAATGTTGGAAGACTCTGGTCTTAATCCGACGATTATCATTGGTGGACGAGTTCTGGGATCGAATTCCGGTGCAAAACTCGGTACCGGTCAATACTTGATTGCGGAAGCCGATGAAAGTGACCGCTCATTTTTATTGCTTTATCCGACCATTGCGGTTGTGACAAATATCGAACGCGAACATCTGGATTATTACCGTAATATTTCGGAAATTAAGAAAGCATTTATTCGGTTTGTCAATAAAACTCCATTTTTTGGCTCGACGATTCTTGGCATTGACTGCCCGCAAGTCCGTAAAGTAATACCGATGATTAAAAGAGAATACATCACTTTTGGTATCAATAAGAACGCTCAGGTGCGTGCTGAAAATATTAAGCTTTTAAATTTTGGCTCACGATTTACCTTACGGTATAATGGTCAATCACTTGACTGTAAACTTAATGTCGCCGGCAAACATAATATTAAAAATGCATTGGCAACAATTTGCGTTGGTTTGAAACTCGAAATTTCACTGTCTCAAATCATCCAGTCGCTTGAAAATTTTAAAGGCGTTCATCGCCGTCTGGAATTCAAAGGCGAAAAAAATAATATAAGCATCTATGATGATTATGGGCATCATCCGACTGAGATAAAAGCAACTCTTACCACCTTACGCAATGCCTATCCCAATAATAGAATTATAACTATTTTTCAACCGCACCGTTACACCCGAACGAAATTTTTGGTAAATGATTTCCAAAACTGCTTTAACTCGATTGATAATCTTGTATTGACCAAGATATATTCTGCCTCCGAAACACCCATTCCCGGTATAACATCCGAAATTATTATTGATGCGATAAAAAACACAACAAATAAAAAAACTAAGATGCCCAATTTAGAAATAATTTATAAAGAAAGTTTTCCGGATATCATAACTTATTTATTAAACATAATTAAACCAAATGATGTTATTATTACATTAGGAGCAGGTAATATATGGCAGATTGGCGAAGAATTATTAAAAATATTATAACTCCCGCTTCGACTCAGCGAGGCGAGTCTGAATTAACTAAAGTACTGTGGAACGAACCACTATTTAAGTACACGACATTTCACATCGGTGGCAATGCTGAATGTTTGGTTATTATCAATTCTTCAGACGACCTGAAAAGGATATTGCAATTTTCCCATCAAGAAAAAATTCCATATTTCATAATCGGTCAAGGTTCAAATATTTTGATATCGCAACAAGGATTAAAAGGAATTACAATCAAACTTGGCAAAGCATTCGATAATATAGTGTCAGCACATACAAACTCCCCACCCCTAATCTCTAATCCCCAATTGTCTGTTGGCGCCGCGACACCTTTGTCAAAACTGCTTCGATATGCGGTTGCCCGATCTTTATCCGGTATCGAATTCGTCTGGGGAATTCCTGGTTCATTCGGCGGGGCAATTTATTCTAATGCCGGTGCGTTTTCACAGAACATCGGAGATTTAATCGAACAAATCAATGGAATATCAAGTACTGGCGAAGATGTAATACTTACCCGAAAAGAATTAAATTTTAAATATCGTAAATCAAATTTGCCAGATGGTTTTGTTATAACTCATGGCAAATTGAAATTGGAATTTGGTAACAAAATAAAAATCGGACGGAAGATTAACGAGTATCAACTAAAAAGAAAAGCAACCCAGCCCACCGGTGCATCAGCTGGTTCAGTATTCAGAAATCCATCAATCGCTGCTGCTGGTAAATTAATTGATGATTGTGGGCTTAAGGGATTGAAAATTAAAGGCGCCTGTATTTCGGAAAAGCATGGCAATTTTATAATAAATCAAAACAATGCAGATTTTAATGATGTTTATGAACTTATTCAAATCATTAATAGTACCGTTGAATTAAAAACCGGTACATTATTAAAACAGGAAATACAAATCTTTCCAAATAAATTAAGTGAAGTGAGGTGAAAAAATGGCAAAGTTAAAAAGAATACTTGGTTTAGATGTCGGCTCGACCAAAATCGCAAGTGTCATTGCGGAAAGTGACAATAACGGTAAATTAAATATTATTGGTCAGGGAATTTCCAATCCCGAGGGCTTTAGAAACGGTATCGTGATTAATTTAGAACGAGCAGTTGTTTCGGTTGCTCAAGCTATCGAAGATGCGGAAAAAATGGCCAATGTCCGAGCGAAGAACTGCCGTATTTTTGTCGGAATTTCTGGTTCGTACATCAAACAAATGCCCAGCGTTGGAACCGCGCCCGTGAAAAATCCCGGTAAAGGAATAACTGAAAAAGATGTCAATGAATGTCTGCGCCAGGCACAGGCAATTCGGCTCCCGCCCGATGAGCAAATCATTCATTTAATACCCAACCAGTTCATCGTTGACGGGCAAAAGGGAATTCGCAATCCAATTGGTATGTTCGGAGTACGGTTGGAACTCGATGCGCTTTTAATAATTGGCACGCTTTCCGCAGTTGAAAATCTGCATCGGGTGCTTGACCATCTTGAACTGAAAGCTAATTCTTTAGTGCTGCAACCCCAAGCAATTTCCTTAACGGTTGCCGAACCTGAAGATAAAGATTTAGGAATTGCACTCGTTGATATCGGCGGCAATACCAATCTTTCTATTTTTAAAGATGGTGTCTTGCGTTTTTATAAAGCATTACCTTTAGGCGGTGATAATCTAACTAAAGATATATCAATTGGGCTTCGCACTCCGTATAAAAAAGCCGAAGAAATTAAAAAACTTTATGGTCGGGCAATGATTAGCTGCATTGACCATGACGAACCAATTGTTATCGAGGATATGAGTGGTCGTGTCAATCGCCCGATTTCTCAGCGATTACTCACATCAATTATCGAACCCAGAATTGAAGAAATTCTACAGCATTGTGACAATGCAATCCGGGAGACTGGTTTAGCCGAAGGGCTTTCCGGTGGTATTATTCTGACCGGGGGGACTTCATTGCTCAAAGGAATAGATATTCTAGCTGAGCAGATTTTTAGATTGCCGGTTAAAGTTGCCAATTATCGGACAAATTCCGATGAAACAAGTGATATCTCGGACCCGACCTACTATACCGCACTCGGTTTGATTCGATATGGTCTGATTCAAAATGGAACACGCAGTCAATCAATTATACCGACCGTCAATGGTATGGATATTAAAACATCATCGAGTGAAAACATATTCGAACAGCTTTCAGCAATGATAAAACAATTATTTATGTAACCATTAAAAGGAGTAATAATGATTGAACCAGTAGAAGAAAAAAACTTAGCAAAGATTGCCGTTATCGGTATCGGCGGTGCCGGTAATAATGCAATCAATCATATGATCGAGGCAAAATTGAATAATGTTGAATTTTATGCGATAAATACTGACCTGCAGGCATTATCAATGAATCTAGCAGAAAACAGAATACAAATCGGTGCCCAGATAACCGGTGGACTCGGTTCGGGCGGAAATCCCGACCTTGGTCGAAAAGCATGTGAAGAATCGTTGGATTTGATAAAAAATATTCTAACCGGTTATGATATGATTTTTCTGGCATGCGGCGAAGGTGGCGGTACTGGAACCGGCGCAACACCTTTGATTGCGGAAATCGCAAAAACTCAAGGTGCAATTGTCATCGCAATCGTTACCAAACCGTTCGATTTTGAAGGGAAAAACCGAATCAATCAGGCGTATAATGGAATTAAACAACTTAAAGAAAAAGTTGACACATTGATAGTCATTCCCAACCAAAAACTTATTGAAAACTACGGTCAGGTTACCTGTCTTCAGGCATTTCGGATTGCCGACGATGTATTATTAAATGCGGTAAAAGGTATTTCGGACTTAATAACCCAGCCAGGCATAATTAACATTGATTTTGCTGATGTCCGAAATGTAATGCTAGAAAAAGGTGGTGCCTTAATTTCCAGTGGTATTGCAGCAGGTCAGGGACGTGCTTCCGAAGCAGCGCATTTGGCAATCAACGCACCGATTATCGAGGAGACTAATATTGAAACCGCGACTAAAATTTTACTTAATATCGCCGGTGATGAAAGAATGACTTTGCAGGAAGTCAATGAAGCAGCAACTATCATTCATAATGCTGCCAATGGTCATGCGGATATACGCTTTGGGGCAACTAAAGATAAAAACCTGAAAGATTCCATGCGAGTTACAGTTATTGCGACCGGTATCGAAGAATCACTGCCCCATTTAAAAGAGATTATGGATATGCTCAATTCCGACGAATTATTCCCAACCCGAAGACCGATTAAAACCGGTGAGCCGACACCAATTAACAAAGACGACTTAGATATCCCGGCATTTATCCGAAGGCAAATGGACTAAAAAAATATTGTTTAAACTAATAGAAATTTGTTGGTATAAGTCAAATTTATATCAATGAGTTTCTATTTTTTTTCTGATTTATTCCTTTTTCTTCATAAACGATGATAATAAATCAATCGGTACTGGGAAAATAATTGTCGAGTTTTTCTCGGTGGCAATTTCGGTGAGCGTTTGTAAAAATCTTAATTGCACTGATGTCGGAGTTTTCGCCAAGATTTCTGCTGCTTCCCTCAATTTATCCGATGCCTGGAATTCACCGTCCGCATGAATGACTTTTGCCCTGCGCTCTCTTTCCGCTTCGGCTTGACGTGCGATTGCCCTTCGCATAGTTTCTGGTAAATCAACATGTTTAATTTCCACCATCGAAACCTTAATACCCCAAGGGTCGGTCTGCACATCAATAATTTTTTGCAGTCGTTGATTAATCATTTCCCGTTTGGTTAGTAAATCATCAAGTTCGTATTCGCCCAAAACACTCCGTAAAGTTGTCTGTGCAATCTGCGAGGTTGCATACAGGTAATTTTCAACTTCGGTGATTGCTCGTGTCGGGTCCATTGGTCTGAAGTAGGCGACCGCATTAACATTTACTGAGACATTATCTCTCGTAATAACATCCTGTGGCGGCACATCCAATGTAACGACCCGCAGACTGACTTTGACCATCCGGTCAATAAACGGTATTAAGAAAATCAATCCCGGACCTTTGACTCCAATAAGCCGCCCCAGACGGAAAATTACTGCTCGTTCGTATTCACGTAAGACCTTAATCATCGTTGATAGAATAATTATGAATAAGACAATTAAAGTTATTATACTATACATAATATTTCTCCTTTGTTTATATTTGTTGCTGAAGCAGATTTTTTACTGCCAGCAGTTCTTTTTGTATCCATAAAATATTTTGACGATACTTGCTATTTTGTTTCGATTTTGGAATATTTTTCATCTCGCGTAACCTTCGTTTGATACCAGTCAGAGTCAATTTTTCCTGCTGTCTTAAATGTTTTATCAAAAGAATCTTGTCAATATCATCTTGCGAAAATATTTTTCTTCCCGATGAATTTTTCTGAAGCATTAACTTAAATTCTTTGCACCAGTATTTTAAAGTGTGCACTTTGATATTGGTCAAGTGAGCAACTTGTGACAATGTGTAAAACTTTTTATTAGAATTTTTCATAATTCATCTCTCTTTTTAACGGACGAGCCATTAATTTCTTTATACTTTTTTCAATATCGCCTTGCTCAAATAATATTGAGTACATCTGCTCGATAATCGGCAGTTCAACCCGCATTTTTGAACCAAGTCCTTTTGCTGATTTAGCAGTCATAACTCCTTCGGCAATGCCATTAAGTGATTTAATCGTCTCCTCCAATATTATACCCTGTCCAATCTGCTCGCCTAAAATATGGTTGCGCGAATATGGCGAGTAAGATGTTACAATTACATCACCGATTCCCGATAATCCGGCAAAAGTCATCGGATTTGCATTAAGTGCTATACCTAGACGAGTAATCTCGGAGAGCCCGCGCGTAATTAAAGCAGATTTAGCATTATCCCCTAATTTTAAACCATCTGATATTCCAGCCGCAATTGCTATCACATTTTTCAGTGCACCGCCCAGTTCTACTCCGACTACATCCGGATGAGTATAAACCCTTAGATTTTCATCAGATAATAGGTTTTGGATTATATCCGCAACATTATGTTCCTGCGATGCGGCAACCAATGAAGCCGGTTTTCCTTGTGCTATTTCAAAAGGAATCCCAGGGCCAGCCAGTACAACTACCGGTAAATCCGGGAAGAATTCTTTAATGATTGTTGAAATTCTTTTGTACGAATTATTTTCCAGCCCTTTAATCGCACTGACTAATATCGGACTTTTTTTAATATCTACGATTGACCACATTTTAGTCAATACTGACCTCAGTTCCTGAGATGGTATCGCAAAAAATATAACTTCACTTAACTTGAGCGAGTCGGTTAAATCATTACTGATATTAATTGTATCCGGTATTATAACCGATTCTGGTAGGTCATTTAATTTTTTGGTTTTCTTTAAAATATTCAGTCTTTCTTCTGAATATTCCCACATTGATATTGCAATATTTTTACGGTGCAAAACTAAAGCCAGGGTCATTGCCCAACGTCCGGCACCAATAAATGTAATTTTCATACCTTGTCTCTTTTTAGACGCAAAAAAGAAAATTTCGGTTCAGTTTTCTGAATTAATCTTTTAATATTCTCTTTATGGCGAATAATTACAATTATTGCCGTAATTAATGCCAAAAAAAATATCATTTTATTTTCTGAATATAGAATAATTGAAAATATCGGCAAAGACAATACAAAACCAAGCGATGCAACTGATATATACGATAGAATTGATAAGACTAAAATAAATATTCCCAAACAACAAACAAGAACAAGCGGTGCTAGTGCGGAAAAAACTCCGATGGTCGTTGCGACTCCTTTACCGCCTTTAAATGATAACCACGGCGTAAAGATATGTCCGATGATGGCTCCCAATCCGACTAAAACTGGTATAAATTCGAGACGGCTGGCAAAATATGTCGGGATAAAACCTTTAGCAACATCTAAAATCAAAACCGGTATCGCGTAAATCAATCCCATTACCCGGTTGACATTAGTAAAACCGATGTTTTTACTTCCCTGTTTTCGGATATCAATACCTCGGGTGCGGGCTAAAAGATAACCAAATGGAATACTGCCAGTAAGAAACCCAAAAAACAATGATATGAAATAAATTGAATAATTATTGCCCTGCAGTGTCATCGGTATGATAAAAAACATTAAAAATTAATTTCTTTTCAACTTGGAATATTTTATGATAAATTGAACGCAGATTTTTGCTGATTGCTTTGATTTTCTATTTCTTTCATATCTGCGTTTATCTGCGTCCTTATTATGAATTAACGGTGTGCGTATCTGCTCTTCATTCCAAATTCAACCAGCTCGCGTAATGCCCTTGGGTCAAAAGCGTTCATCAATGCCATTTCAAATGTGATTTTTCCGGCTCGGTATAATTCTGCCAATGCGCTATCAAAAGTACAGCTTCCTTCGGCAATTGATGATTGAATGGCTGACGGTAAATGTTCGATTTTCCGTTCCCGGATGAGATTACGCACGGCTGGTGTCGCAATCATTATTTCGAATACTCCAACCCGTCCTTTACCGGTCGCTCTGGGTAATAACCGCTGCGCAAAAATCGCCAGCAATGATATCGAGAATTGAATTCGAATCTGGTCTCTAATTTCCGGTGGAAAAACATCAATAAACCGCGTAACTGTTTCGGATGCATTAGTCGTATGCAATGTGCCAATTACCAAGTGCCCTGATTCCGCTGCCCAAATTGTTGCTTCGGCGGTTGCTACATCTCGGATTTCAGCAACCAATATAACATTAGGATTGGAACGCAGACCTTTCATAATCGCTTCGCGGAACGAAGGCACATCAACACCGACTTCGCGCTGGGTAATCAAACCATTTTTATGATTGTGTACAAATTCAATCGGGTCTTCAATAGTTAAAACATGCCGCGGACTCTCCAGAATATAATCAACAAAAGTTGCCTGGGTCGTCGTCTTGCCCGAACCGGTAGGACCAGTTACCAGTATCAAACCATGTGGACGGTCTAAGAGATTTTTTATTCTCGGAACTTGATTGGCAAGAAAACCAATATCTTCAAACGGTAATATTTTATTGGGAATAAGACGCAAAGCCAGGCCATAATGACCTTTTTGGCGGTAAATAGCGACCCGAAAACGAGCAAGGTCTTTATATGCTAAACTAAAATCTGCGCCGCCGTCTTCGGTGACCAGATGTTTTATCTGCGGCGCATTTTCAATTGTAATATCTTTGATGCGATTGGTTACATCCGGTGTCAGAACTGCTGATTTTTCAATCGGTCTTAAAACACCATCAATTCTTAATACTGGGGGAAGTCCAACAGTTAAATGAAGGTCAGAAGCATTTCGACGGACGCATTCGTCGAGAAGTTCATCAAAAAACTTTTCGTCATTATTTGCCATAAGTTATAAATCGTTTAAGTAAATATTCTCACTCAATTATAATGATATTATATGATTTTCTGAAATTATGTCAATAGTTGACATTTTACACGCAGGTTATACAATTGATTATAGAATATGAAAATCGGGATACCGCGTGCTTTATTTTATTTTCGTTATGGCCGGTTCTGGGAAAAATTTTTTCAGGGGCTGGGCATCGACTATTTAATCTCGCCCCCGACCAATAACGATATTTTACAGCAGGGTCTGAAAAAAGTGTCAAGCGAAATCTGCCTGCCGATTAAAATTATCTGCGGTCACATCGAATTTCTCAAAGATAAAGTTGACCATATCTTTTTACCCCGGTTTTTAAATCTCAATTCTGGTCTTCACACCTGCCCGAAAATGATTGGGATTGTTGATATTGCGAGAATTCAGGCAGGCAGTGTATGTAAGATTCTTTCACCAACTATTAAAAATAATTTTCTATATCCCCATTTTATAACCGGATTAAAATTAACAAAAAATCCCGTAAAAACAATCAATGCTCTAAAAAATGGACTGCCCTATCTATCGGATTATCCTAAAGAATCAAAGATTAATAATAATCAGAGAAAAATCCTGCTTTTGAGCCATTTTTATAACCTGTCCGATGATTTTATCAGCAAAGATATTATAAACTTATTCCAATCTAATAATTTCGCAATTACCACCAAAGAAAATTTATCACCCCAAATCCTCAATTCTGAACAGGGATTTGCAAAAAATATCAAATGGGTTTACGAACGGGAACTTTATAATGCCTTTCACTATAATTTAGATAAAATTGACGGGGTATGTAATATTATTTCTTTCGGATGCGGTCCTGATTCTTTGATAAGTGAAATAATGATGAAACAGGCAAGTGAATATAAACTGCCGTTTCTGCAATTGGTTATTGACGAGCATACTTCTAAAACCGGAATCAACACCCGCATCGAAGCATTTGCTGATATTATCCGTAGAAATACTAACCCCCATTCCCAAATCCCCACACCCCAATTACAATGAAAGCCGCTTTCCCCTATTTCGGTTATGACACAATTGCCATCAAAAATTTTCTTGAGACGCTTGGTGCTGAAGTGCGGATGCCTGCTCTGCCAACCGCAAAAACTATTTCGCTTGGTACAAAATATTCTCCTGAACTTATCTGCCTGCCTTTTAAAATCACGCTTGGTAATTTTATCGAAGCAATCGAAAACGGCGCCGACACACTTTTTATGGCGGCTGGTGCCAAAAAGTGCCGGTTTGGTTATTATCACTTCATTCAGGAAAACATCGTAAAACAATTCAATCCCAACATCAAATTCTATCCAATCAGCCAGTACACGCCATTACAATTTTTATTTCAGATTATGCCGAAAATTTTCTCAATCAAGCCCGCCAAAGTAATCAAAGCAACCTATCAAATGCTTATACACAGCGCTCTGATTGACGAGTTTCGTAAATACATCCGCAAGGCAAGGGCAATTGATTATAATCAAGCAACTCAACTGGAAAAACAAGCATTAAAAATCCTGTCTGATGCCCATATCCTATCACAGATACGGACTGCTAAAAAAGAACTGAAAAAACTTTTCATTTTTACCAGTAAGATACCTGAAAATAATATTAAAATCGGCTTGGTCGGTGAAATCTATCTGATGCTTGAGCCGTTTGCCAATCACGATATTGAAAAAGAACTAGGCAAAATGGGTGTCTGGGTTTGGAATGAGCGGAGTCTTTATAGTCATCTGAAACATCTGCTGCGCATTGACTGGCGAAGATACAAACATTATTCTCAAGCCCGAGATTATCTCAAAGAATCACCCGGCGGTGAAGCACTGAACACGGTCGGTGAAGCCCGCACTTTCATTAAAAATGGCGCAGATGGTATAATTCATATTTTCCCGTTTACCTGTATGCCGGAAAATATTGCACTCGAAGCATTACAAAAAATGAGCGATGACTACTCGACACCAATTCTCTCGTTATCCATCGACGAACATACATCAAAAACCGGTTTGCTGACACGATTAGAGGCCTTTGTCGATTTAATCAAACGTAGAAAATTGACTGCAGTAAAAGAGAACTCAAAACTCAAATGTCAAAACTCAAAACTATAGCTAAAAGCTCAAAATTTCAGATAGAATTAACTTTGAATTTTGAGTTGAGGTTTTGCACTTTGAGTTTTGAGCTTTGACCTTATAAATATGTCTGTTGCTTATTTAGGTATTGATGTCGGTTCAATCTCGACCAAAGGAGTAGTTTTTACTCAAGATGGTAAAGTCCTTGCCAGTGCCTATCACCGAACCCAAGGTCGACCAGTTGAAGCAATCAAAGGACTTTTAAAAGAATTACACAGACAAATTAACAATGTAAAAATTATCGGTGCCGGCACAACCGGTTCAGCAAGACGATTAGCCGGTGTGATGATTGGCGCGGATGTCGTAAAAAATGAAATTATTGCTCACGCCCTTGCTTCTTCTTATTATCATCCCCAAGTCAGAACTATAATTGAGATTGGAGGACAGGATTCAAAAATTATTATTTTGCGGGATGGAATACCAGTTGACTTTGCGATGAACACAGTCTGCGCTGCGGGCACTGGTTCTTTCTTAGAGCATCAGGCAACCCGTCTTGGTATCCCGATTGAGGAATTTGGTCATTATGCACTGAAAGCCGAAACTGGTGTAACAATCGCTGGTCGCTGCACGGTCTTTGCTGAATCCGATATGGTGCATAAAGCACAACTCGGTGTTTCAACTGAAGATATTATTCGTGGATTATGCGATGCGATTGTCCGAAATTATCTTAATACGGTCGCTAAAGGAAAAGAGATTCATCCCTTGATTCTATTTCAGGGCGGAGTTGCGGCAAATATCGGTGTCAAGTCTGCATTTGAACGGGCATTAGAACAAAAAGTTATAATCCCCGAACACTTTCTAGTGATGGGAGCAATCGGTGCGGCAATCCTTGCTCAGGAATATATTAGTGACGGAAAACAAACCAAGTTTGCTGGTTTTGAAACCGCAGATATTAAATTTACTACCAAAGCATTTGAATGCAAAGACTGCCCGAATTCTTGCGAAGTAATTGAAACCTTTCGGGAAAACGAAATCATTGACCGCTATGGCGACCGTTGCGGCAAATGGTCCGAAGAACTTACAATAAAGCATTAAATAAAATAGCTTCTAATATATCTGAATCCCATAATCATTGAATTTATTGATTTCTATTCAGAGCATCGCTCCGAACACCGATAAAATAAGGCTAAAAACGGAAATGCAACTGCAAGTTCTTAAATACCAGGCAAATAATTAAAATGACAAAACAAAAACTGACAAGAAACAAGAGAAATTTCATTTAAGTAATTAATAACCAAAATTTTACATACTCTACTTATAAGTAGAGTATTTTTCGAGTTGATTTTCTCTCTAACTCACTAATCCCCAATCCCTAACCCCTAATCACTGTTTTACAAGGGGAGGTATCCCCTACTTCAAGTCAAGCGTGAATTATTAGGGGATTTTGCTTGTTTTCTATGTTTTGTAATAAGGAAGATAAATATAAATCTAAACAAACTAGAAAACATACTTCTGAGTTTACTTGATTTATTACGAGTTAATGCCAATCTCAATCCGCGTATTTGACGGGTTCTATCCAAGCGTGTTTCAGTAAG
>CAZXRM010000020.1:0-13557 GCA_964642595.1 uncultured bacterium | reverse complement strand
TAATCATTAAGACCAAAATAACCACTGCGGTTCCAGAATAATTTTGCACCCGGGTCAAACCAGTACATCAGATAATCCGGATAACCGTTATTATCCCAATCTGCAACCACGACTGAACCGCCAGGTAGAATCTGATAATTGGTATGATAATTTGGTCCATACCGAACATAGGAATTTCCCGAATTCCAGCCGCCGTTAATCTCGCCGATAATAAAATCGAGATTATTATCCTTATTTAAATCGGCAATCGCGCAACCGCCTTCGGCTGGTCCGTAAAATGTATCTTTCATGCTATTGGAAAAGTTCAAGTTCGAGCCCCAGTAAATATAATTATAACTGGCGGCAGCAACGACCAAATCGAGAAAGCCATCTTTATTCAAATCTGCGGATTTTACAACCCAGGGTTCAGAAGCGGGCAGTTGATATTTGCCATTGAAATCAGGACCAAGCCCGATTGTTACATACTGCGAGCCGTCCGCACCCATCATCACATCCAGATAAGAATCATAATTAATATCGGCAAATACCGGATGCTGGGTATTGCCGGCATTGGGGAAATTTATAATCAAATCGGGATTTCGATATTTGAGGTTTGGTCCGTATAAAACATAGACTTTATTGCGACCGTCAATCCATAAATCAAGATAACCGTCGCCATTCAAATCAATCGGATAAACCGACTGCGCGCCATAAGTCAGATAATCGGTCTTGACCGAATCTTTAATGAATACGGCCGGGCTTTGAGTACCATAAAAGATATACGAAGTTTGTGAATTAACACCGGCACCGGCTAAAATATCTTCATAGCCGTCGTTATTCAAATCCGCAATATGAACACCCTGAATGTCACCATAAGGATTGGTCGGAATTTTGGTCGGAGTCATATTAAAACCTTGTTTCGAATTCCAGTAGATATAAATGTTATTTAATGTATCGCCGGACCAGCCATTCCAGGAAAGTATCACATCTTTAAAACCATTGTCGTCAATATCCAAATCTCTTTGCAGTATTTTCAACCCGCCTATTTCGGGCGACCACCAATAAGCACCGATTTGCCAGGTTCGCAATTGGCTGGTTTGCCAATAATTGATTTCATCACCATTGATATAGTAAAATTCATTTCCGGTTTGAAAATCCTGGTGGGTTTTATCAATCCATAAATTCTGATTTACGGATATTAATAATAATGCAAGAACTAAGTTAAACATAAATACCTCCAAAAACAAGAATGGTCATAAATAATCCTTAAGTATTATGTTTCTAACTTAATTGTATCAAAAAAGCAATGGATGTCAAGGGGTTTGTAAAATCAATAACCCTGTTGTGAAATGTAAACTATTTTCAGATTTTACTTATATTTCTGTTTAATATATTAATAGATAATAAGATATAAATTGCAGAATTTTTGTCCATTTCTTGACAGTTTTTTGTATTAAGTTATTATATTATAACTGTGGTATAATTGAAAAGGTTGTTGAAAATATAGGTAGCGGGGGATAAGTTTAAATTTGATAATATAAATGAAGAAGAATAATAATATCCGGAGGAATAATGAAAAAAGGTAGTATAGTGATAATTTTTCTTTTTATCTGTTTGAATATAATTTATGCAATGCCGCCCAGACCGGGTCTGGAGCTTCCGCCGACTGATTATGAGGAAATGGCAAGGTTAGGTATTAATGTTTCTAAAAATCCGGTGCGCGATGCTGGGAAAAAAGGCATTATCAATACACCGGGTGATGTTGTACCATTGGTTTCGGGTTCAAAAAAGTTTCCGACTGTATTTATAAAATACACTGATTATGCCAATATTTATCCGGTTGCTTCATTTGATTCGATGCTCTATTCGGATAACTGGTTAACTTCCGGTTCAGCCAAGAATTACTATAGCCAGATTTCTTATGGTGTTTTTACATTGCAAGGTTCGTGCAGCGGGTGGTACACTTCAGACAGTGTAAAGGCATGGTACGGTTATTCCAACGGTTTTCAGCGCGCCGCGATATTAGCCAAAGAAGCAGCAGCCGAAGCCGACGCGTCAGTCAATTATGCACAATTTGATAATGACGGTGATGGTTATGTTGATTGTTTTACCTGCATCCATTCTGGTTATGGTCGGGAAGAAACCGGCAGTGGAACTGATATTCATTCCCATTCTTGGGATTTTTACAATGCTGGAATCGGTGATTATACAACCAATGACCCGGACCCGGTAAACGGCGGATACATAAAAATCAGAGAATATGTAATGGACCCGGAACGGAGCAGCGCTTCCAATCACGGAACAATGGTAAGCATCGGAGTTTTCTGCCACGAGTGGGGACATGCTTTGGGATTACCGGATTTGTATGATACGGATGGCGGTGGTGAGGGAATCGGAAACTGGTGTTTGATGGCAGGTGGTTCATGGGGTGGAAATGGTTGGTCTCCGTATTATCCGGTTCAGATGTGTGCCTGGGCAAAAATGCATTTGGGCTGGCTTAACCCAACTGCAATCCGGCGCAAAGATTTATATACAATACCACAGGTTGAAAATAATTCCAAAGCATATTGGCTGATTGGTCGGCAAAGAACATTTAAAGAATATTTTTTAATAGAAAATCGACAGAAAATATTATCGGATATTAATCTTTATAATTCTGGTTTGTTGATTTATCATATTGATGATTCGATATGTTCAGCCGGATACTGGAATACCGGCGGCGGAACCCGCAAATACGGCGTCGCATTGGAACAAGCAGATGGTCTTGATTCGCTATATTACGGCGGTGACCGCGGTAATGCAGGCGACCCATATCCGGGAAGCACGAACAATCGAACTTTTGACACCACTTCGACCAATCCAAACTCAAAAACGAATTATCCAATGGCAACACCTTTGGTGACCGGCAGTTTTGTTAAAAATATTCCTAATTCTTCTTCAGTAATGGCGTGTACTTTATCATCTGGTGTGGTCGGACAATTTACCGGTGGTCCGGATGCATCAACTTACCGCTGGATTGATTCTGACACGACCGGTGGACCAACTTATAACTGGATTGATATTTCCGCAACCGGTACGGCGCTTGGCACTGGTGATGATGCTCGATACTGGTTTAAATTACCGTTCAATTTCAAATTCTACGGTACAAATTATGATACGGTTTGGGTTTGTACAAATGGCTGGTTGAGTTTTGGTATAAATCCAGGTTCTTCAGCATGGACAAATGCAACCGTGCCGACCGCAACTGTACCAAACCGGGCAATTTTCGTATTCTGGGATGATATGGATGTTGTCTCGGGTGATAATTCGAACATGTATTATCAGACATTTGGGTCTGCACCTAGTCGTTATTGCGTGATTACCTGGAAAGATGTTGAGCGCAGAAACAGTCCGTATTCGTTTAACCAGATGACATTCCAGGCAATCTTATATGAAGATGGTCAAATAGTTTTACAATATAAAGATTGTTCAGTTGGTGATTCAACTTATAACTGGGGAAAAAGTGCAACGGTTGGTATTGAAAACTCAGCCGGCACAGTCGGTCTGCAATACTTATATAATGGTTCACCGAATGGTAATCTTCTGGCAAGCGAGCGGGCGATAAAATTTTATCCGACGATCGTTGATGTTGGCGTGACCGCAATCGAAATTCCGACTGGTTCGATTGATTCAACTGGCGCTTTGATTAAACCAAGGGCAAGAGTTAAAAACTTCGGAACCGATACGACTACTTTTTCAGTGACAATGAAAATCGGTTCATATTCAAACACACGCACTAAAAAACTTAATGCTGATGTTGAAGATACAGTCAATTTTGCAGACTGGTTTCCGGTGCCGGGAAATTACACAGTCAGGTGTTCGACCGCACGAATAAATGACATTGATTTTACTAATGACACGCTGTCCGGTTCGGTGGTCGTAACCAGAAAAAATATCGGCGTGACTGCTATTGAAAATCCGATTAGCACAATTGATTCGACCAGTATACCGATTATCCCAAGAGCAAAAGTGAAGAACTATGGTTCGAACACTGAAACATTCAATGTCAATTTAAAAGTGCTTGGGACATCATACAACCAGACCCGGTCAAAAACATTAGGCGCAGGCGTCGAAGATACGGTTAATTTTGTATCATGGATTCCAATACGCGGGACTTATACAACGCGATGCAGTGTTTATCTGGCGGCGGATGTTGTCAGAAATAATGACACGCTTGACGGTTCGGTTACAGTGCAGGTTAAAGATGTTGGCGTGACTGCAATCGAAAATCCAGTAGGTACGATTGATTCCAATAATACGACAATAATTCCCAGAGCAAGAGTAAAAAATAATGGAACTGGTCCGGAAACTTTTAATGTAGTCTATAAAATCGGCAGTACATATACGAGCAGTCGTGCTAAAACACTCGGTGCGGGAATTGAAGACACAGTCAATTTTGCATCGTGGATTCCAGTACGTGGAACCTCTGCAACCCGATGTAGTGTTGCGCTTGCCAGCGATGTTGTAAGAACAAATGATACACTTTCCGGTTCAGTTACAGTTCAGGTTAAAGATGTCGGAGTAACCGCAATTGATATGCCATCTGGCACATTAGATTCTACCGGTTCAATAATACCTTTAGCACGAGTAAAAAATTACGGAACCAGTCCGGCGACATTCTTTGTTGCAATGAGAATCGGTTATATTTATTCAAATTTTCGCATGAAGACATTGCCCGCCGGTGCAGAAGACACGGTCAATTTCATTGCCTGGCAGCCGATGCGCGGAGCTTGTTCGACACGATGTGTGGTGTTTCTTACCAATGATGTCGTGCCAAGAAATGATACGCTTGATGGTTCTTGTTTTATAAAGGTTTATGATATTGGTGTATTCGGTATAACACAACCAACGGGTATTATTGATACTGCGAATATTATTATACCGAAAGCAACGGTTAAAAATTACGGAAACGAAACCGAAAGTTTCAATGCGGTATTTATGATTCCTGGTACGAAATGGGCAAGTATTAAACCGGTCACAAATCTTCTGCCGGATTCGATAAGTTTAGTCGAATTTAACCCGTGGACAATCGAGCCAAGAGGAAACTATACAACGAAATGTTCAACCTATCTTGCAACGGATATGGTTTTAAATAATAATACAATGAATGATTCATTTAAGGTTCAGGTTAAGGATTATGCAGTGACTTTGGTGAGCGAGCCGTTCAATCCGGTTGACTCGGGTTCGGTCGCTTTGCCCAAAGCAGTAGTCCATAATTTCGGTTCAACTGATGAGAGTGATGTTCTGGTTACTTTATATATTGAGGGGACGAGTTATACGAGCACAAAAAATATCAGTCTGGTCTCGGGTGATTCAGCGGAAGTTGCATTTGACAGCGTGACTGCTAATTTTACCCGTGGTAATTATACGATGCGGTGCACGACTAATCTCATTGGTGATGCGGTTGAAAATAACAACTGGGCAACACGGGAGTTTTCGGTTCGGATTGCGGATGTGACGGTTCTTGAAATCGTACAGCCAATAGATACGATTGATTCGATTTCGGGATATGTGCCAATTGTCAAAGTTAAGAATCTTGGCACGCATCCGGAAAACTTCAATGTATTTTTTGCAATTAATGAAACAGGTTGGTCAAGCGTAAAAGCGGTTGAAGACCTTGACGCCAACCAGGAGCAACTTGTCGAATTTGATGCCTGGACAATCGGCCCACGCGGGAATTACAACGTAAAATGCTCAACCCGGCTGGTCAATGATATGTATCAGGATAATGATAAATTGGAAGGAGTGTTTACAGTTCGGGTTGATACGATTGCACCCGAACCGCCAATTTTAATTCCGTTTGCGGATAGTATCTATGATAACACGCCGAAGTTTGTCTGGAATGATGTAGGAGATGTTGATACATTTAATCTTGTGATTTCGAGTTCGGCAAAAGACGAGTTAAGTTTTAATACAACTGAAACAACTTATACTCTGCTTGACCCGATCGCCAATGGCATCTATTCTTGGAAAGTCCGCGGACGAGATTTATCCGGTAACTGGAGCGAGTTCTCGGACTCATTACAATTTACTATTATTTCACCGGCAATGCCAATTTTAATTTCGCCATTAAATAATGACACAATAAATACAAGGGTTCCGGCATTTATCTGGCATAAATCCGAAGACAGCGATTCGTTCAATCTGGTTTATACCGGACCGTCAAAAGACGAGATTAGCGTTACGACTTATGACACGACTTATACACCGGCTGAAAGTTTAAGTCAGGGAAATTATTTCTGGAAAGTCCGCGCCCAGGATGAATATGGAAATTTCAGCGATTATTCGGACGAGTGGTCGTTTATGCTCGATGCGACCGGACCGGACGCACCAATTTTAATCTCGCCAATCAACTCAGTGATTATCAATAATGAAATGACTGAATTTATCTGGTCGGTTGTGGCAGACGCAAATTTGTACAGAATCGTTATCACCCAGATACCGGTAAACATCAGCGAAATGTATTACGCATCGGATTCGACTTTGACCATCACTTTAGGTAAAGGGACTTATAACTGGAAAGTTCAAGGTCGGGACAATGTCGGCAACTGGGGACAATTTTCCGATATCGGTACATTCAGTGTTACAGTGACCTGGGTTCAGAAAGAACAAATTATAAATCCGGCTGACGGTAAGACGATTAAAGACGGCGGTGCATTGGTCGGGGTTGGCGCAAATCTTTATGCGTTCCGCGGTACCAAAACCAATGAATTCAAAATGTATTCGACTGAAACCAAATCGGGCTGGACTGACAAAACATCAATTCCATTTGGATTAAAACCATTGATACCGCTTGACCCGGCTAAATTCAGCAATAAGTTTCCGGGCAAAGGAGCAGCGCTTTGTTTTGACGGCAATAATACAATCTATGCAACCAGAGGCAATAACACGAAAGAGTTCTGGTCGTATAATATTTCCGCTAATACCTGGAAACAGGAATCATTTGTGCCGGTGCCAAAAGGTTTGAAAGGCGGAACTTCGATTCAATATTATAATGGTAAAGTTTATCTTTTAGCCGGCTACCAGAAAAAGACTGACCTGTATAATTTCTTTGGCTTTGACACTGTGACACGACTCTGGTCAAGACTTCATTCATTAGAACTGGGAATAAACATAAAAGTCTGGAAAGACGGCTCAAGCATTGCTTTGATTGACAGTTTGATTTACGCGCTCAAGGGCGGAGATAAAACTAATTTATTCTATGCTTATAATATCAATTCTGATATATGGATGATAAAAGAAGAAATGCCGATTGCCGAAAGTCTTTATGGCAAATACAAGAAAAAACTTTTGGTTAAAGACGGCGGTGCGATGACGACCGATGGCGAAAATATTTATGCAATCAAAGGCGGCGGGGCAAATGTTTTCTGGAAATATACGCCGGGCGCACCGGGTATCTGGTCAAAACTTGATACGATTCCAAGACTGCACAAGAAATCTGTGCCCAAGACCGGCGCATCGCTTGCTTATGCGGATGAAAAAGTGTGGCTCTTAAAAGGTAATAAGACTCCGGAATTCTGGTGCTTTATATTACCGTTGGCAAAAGAAGAAATCCAAAATCAAATTGTAAATAGGAACATACAAGAACACGAGATTCTTCACTTCGTTCAGAATGACATATTATTTAATGTTGTACCAAATCCATTTACTAAACAAGCAGTATTACAATACAATGTTTTGAGTGCAGGTAAGGTATCGCTTAAATTGTATAATGCGGATGGCCGACTTATACAAACCTTAATCGACGAATATCAGAACGCCGGTTCTTATTCATTAGAAATTGATAATGCGTCAGAAATTCCTTCGGGAATTTATTTCGTAAAATACGAGTCTAATAATAAATGTATAGCGAATTTAAAAATAATCAGGAGATAAAAAATTATCTTGAAACACGGTGCGCAGCACAGATGGAACGACAGCGACATACGAATTCGAAAGAGAAAAATTTTGTTAATACCGTTGGAAAAGATAAAAGAAAAAAATTAATTAGACACTGAATCGATTTCATGAACATTTAGATTACAATTATGGTGATATAAATGAAAATATATAATTATTAATTATTGGGGAGGAAAAATGAAAAGTAATAATGTATTTAATCACGACGCAACAATTTTTAAATGGGTGCATTTATTAGTAATTGTTAATGTGCTGTTCGCAGGATTTATTTATGGTGGTAGTATAACTAAAGATTTTGAGTTTCCGGTTTATTCGCTTCGGTTCGATTATCGCGATGGTTATACGATAGCCACTCTTAAAGGCTGTGATTTGACATTATGGGAACCGGGTAAACCGGTTATTCCTTATGTAAATCTCAATGTTTTGATACCGCCGTCGGCAGAGATTACCAGCATCGAAATATCAGATGTGCAAAGGACCGAAATACCCGGTGAATTTTTACTTTACCCGGCGCAAGAGCCGCGAATAATTTCGGATAACACCAATAAATCATTTATTCACCCGGACCGAACAACCTATCAATTGACATCAGAATACCCGACAAAAATGAGTGAGATTATCCCGAGCGGTAATAAATCCGAGTTTCGAATCGGTGGCGTATTTCTTTATCCGCTCAAATACATCCCGGCAGAAAGGAGACTTGTACTGTACGAACGTATCCGGGTAAAAATAAATTACGAAGAGGGAAAGTATCAAGTCGGCTCGCTGACCGAAAGTCAGAAAAGATTGTTCAGTCGTAGCGTGAAAGATTTGGTGATTAATCCTGAGGATGTCAATAAATTCTCGCCACGAACCAGAATTACGGATAATCCGGATATTGATTATATCATTCTTACCAATACGACTTTGGAACCACGATTTGGAACAATAATAAGATGGTTGAGAAAAACTGGAATTTGGGCTGATACCTTTAATACTAGCTGGGTTTATGCGAATTATACTGGACGGGACAATCAGGAAAAAATCCGTAAATTTATCATTGATTATTATACTAATCACGGTTTAAAATATGTTTTATTAGCCGGCGATGTATCAGTTGTTCCAGTGCGCGGGGTTTATGCAGAGGTAAATACTTCACCCGCAACGATTGACAGTTTTATTCCGAGTGATTTGTATTATGCGGATTTGCAGTATTCGTGGGATGGCAATCAGAATAATATTTTTGGTGATAACTTCTTAATCAGCGGAAAAAGAGATACAGTAGATTTATATTATGATGTATATGTCGGACGGTGGCCGGTTGAGAATGCGGCAGAAACCGATACGATGATTAGAAAGTTTTTTACTTATACAAGAAATCCGGATACACTTTACCAAAAACGGATGCTTTTGCCGGCTGCCTATCTCTGGTCCGGATATGACCATACCCAGTCTCAAGATACCATTGCCAATTTAAGTCCGAGCGGCTGGACCGACCGCGTGATAAATATGGGAACGAACGACGGTTGGCGCTGGGCAGTGCGGGATTCTTTGAATACTGGTTTTGGTTTTACGCATATGGTTGGACATGGTAATTCTTATGGGGTTTACATTAATAATAGCGCGATGTATTATTATACCGACCCGGCAACTCAAAATAATTATAATAAATTAACGATTGCGAATGCCAATTCTTGCATCTCGGGTAATATGGAAACTAATGATTGTCTGGCCGAAGAAATGGTGCTAGCCCGCGGCAGTGCGATTGCGGTGATGATGAATTCAAGATATGGTTGGGGATATGACAATCAAATTGGACCTTCAGAACAGCTTGACGTTCGTTTTTACCACTTCTTGTTCAGCCGAGATTCGCTACGCATTGCGAATTGTCACCAATCATCAAAAGAAATCTACCGAAATTCTGCAATGACTATTGGTGAGTGGCGATGGTGTTACTGCGAGTTAAATCTTTTCGGCGAGCCGCAGATGATGATGTGGAAAGATAATCCGAAAAAGATGGTTGCAAGATATTCTAATCCGATCGGCACCGGAAGCCAAACTTTTGCAGTTGTCTGTTCGTCTCAAGGTTCACCGCTAGCCGGCGCAATCGTCACAGTTTGGAAAGGAAGCGAAGTTTACGCTAAAAGTTTGACCAACGCCAACGGTCAAGTGAGTTTAAGCATAAATCCCAGCACGAATGGTTATATGTATGTTACTGTTACAGCAAAAAATAAAATTCCGCTTGAAGATAGTACCCAAGTTGTTTATTTGAAAGATATTCAGGTCGTTTCAATTGATAACCCGGCCGGTACGATTGATTCGTCGGGCAGCGCGGTTGTGCCAAGAGCTCAGGTTAAAAATAACGGCTCGAATTCTGAAACATTTAATGTTACTTTCAAAATCGGCTCGAGTTATACTTATACCCGTTCCAAAACGCTTGGGGCCGGAGTTCTGGATACAGTTAATTTTATATCCTGGGTTCCGATGCGAGGCACTTATCCAACAAGATGCAGTGTTTATCTGTCATCCGATGCGGTCAGAAGTAATGATACGCTAAATGGTTCGGTAATTGTGCAGGTTAAAGATGTTGGTGTGACAGCAATTGAAAATCCGGTTAGTGTAATTGATTCGACCAGTGCATTAGTTTATCCGAGGGCGCGGGTTAAAAATTACGGGACAAATCCCGCAACTTTTAATATCGTATTCAAGATTGGCAGTATTTATACTGGCAACCGTTCGAAAACAGTTAATGCTGGTGTTGAAGATACGGTCAATTTTACGGGTTGGATTCCGGTTCGCGGAACTTATCTAACCCGCTGTAGTGTTGCTCTGGTAAATGATGTAGTTAAATCTAATGACACGCTTGCTGGTTCAGCAATAATTCAAGTCAAGGATGTTGGAGTAACGGCAATTGAAAATCCGGTTGGTGCGACTGATTCAAGTAGTGCATTAGTTTATCCGAGGGCGCGGGTTAAAAATTACGGGACAAATCCCGCAACTTTTGATGTTACTTTTAAAATCGGCGATATTTATATAAATACCCGTCCCAAAACACTAAATGCGGGCATCGAAGATACGGTTAATTTTACAGGTTGGATTCCAGTGCGTGGAATTTATCCAACCCGATGCAGTGTTGCACTGGCCGGTGATGCAGCTAAATCCAATGACACATTCGCCAATTCGATTACAGTGCAGGTCAAAGATGTTGGCGTGACCGAAATAGTTGCGCCAATTGGCACATTTGACTCTTTGACTTTAGTCACACCAGCTTGCTCGGTTTATAATTATGGCACGACCACACAAACTTATCTGGTAAGAATGAAAGTAGGCAGTTTTTATAATGATACTTTTCGGGTTGTTTCACAAGCGGGTAGCGGTAAAAATTATGTTTCATTTACGACGCTTGCTAACTGGCCCAGAGGAACTCATACTGTATCTTGTTCGACCGAACTTGCAATTGATGAAAATCCGTCGAATAATAAAAAGACCGGTTCAATAATTGTGACTGTAGTAATTCCAGCGCCCTGGACTTTGATGCGAAGCGTTCCGATAAGTTCTAAAAAAGTCAAGGGCGGCGGTTCGTTAATTAATGGTACTGCAGGTCTGATGTATGGTTTAAAAGGTAACAACACAAGAGAATTTTTTGCTTATGATATCGGTGACGACACCTGGATAATTAAAGAATCAATTCCAGAAGACCCTTTCAATAGAAAACGAACAAACAAAGGTGCACGGCTGGTCTATAACAAGCATTCGAATCCGGATATGATATATGCAACAAAAGGAAATAACACTTTGGAATTTTGGGCATATGATGTTGACAGCAATGCCTGGTCGGCAAAACCGAGCGTGCCGTATAATCCAGCGAAGGTAAAAAAGGTAAAAGGCGGTGCGGCACTGGTATTTATAAAACGGGGAAGCCAACATTACCTGTATTTATTAAAAGGTAATAATACAAGAGAATTTTACGGTTATCACTGCCAGGAGGATACCTGGATAAAGTCTTTGGATTCAGCGCCGATTGGTCCGGATAATAAAAGATACAAAGACGGCAGTTGTATGACCGTGGTTGATGATGATATTTACCTCTTAAAAGGCGGCGCGAAATTTAACGAGTTTTACCGGTATAATACTGCGGAAGACAGCTGGTACACGATGGAAAGCATTCCGAAGTACAACACTATTACTAGAAAGAAAACAAAAGTCAAAGATGGTGGAGCGCTTACTTATGACGGCGACAGTCTGATTTATGCGTTTAAGGGCGGAAGCCAGGAATTCTGGGTATATAATACGCTGAGAAATACTTGGGATGAAGCGGATACAATTCCCAAAGGTGCATTGAAAAAGAAAGTCGGCAGCGGCGGCTCACTTGCTTATGCGGATTATAAAGTCTATGCGCTGAAAGGAAATAATTGTTTCGAATACTGGTGCTATAACCCAGCCGTCGGAATGTCAAATGTCAAATATCAAATGCCAAATTTAGCAGAACAAACAGCGAATCTGCAACTCACAACTCATCAACTCAAAAACTCATCATTGACAATAAATCCCAATCCATTTTCAAACCAAACAACAATTCTGTATAATGTCCCGGTTGCAGGTAAAGTATCAATCAAATTATATAACACAACCGGCAAACTAGTCTCAATACTCCTTAACGAGTCAAAACCAGCCGGCTCTTATTTATTAAAACTTAACCAAAATCTTCCGCAAGGAGTTTACTTTATAAAATACGACAATGGTACGAATACTTCAGAAACGAAAGTGATTGTGGAATAAAAAGATTTAATCACGAGAGCACAAAGTACACAAAATAAATATAGGGCAAGTTTATACTGCATCTTTGATAAGGTGTAGAATTTTGTCCTTTTGTTAATATTTTTAAAAGGTCTCCCTGATTATGTAAGTTACTTCAGGGGTTGTCTTGTCAGTTGCCGATGTTATTGCCAAACCGGCAATTCGGGTAAAAATCGGCCGGGAAGTCAATAAAATCAGACCCTGGGGTATACCCCAGGTAATCCTCCGGACTCTCTATCGGATTACCCAGTGGACAATAAATTGGAGAGATTGCAAAATAACCTATGGAATAACCTCGGATGCGAGGCGGGGTGATTGGAATCAGATTTTAAACTTTAAGTTTGTGCGACAAGTTTGACAATCCAGACTCAATTGAATATAATATTACATTAAATTGTAAATAAGAAAAGGGCATAACAAACATTTTTATAAATCAGGAGAAATTATGAAAGAAAAAATGAGCGTTGTTATTTTTTTTATTGTGATAGGTTTTTTAGTTTTGAATATTGGCTGTGAAAAAAAGGTTAATATGCCGCCAGTATTCGACATATCGGGTAAATGGTCGCCCGATACGCTGTATAAAAACGGATACAAAATTTTCAATCTCGATTCGTTGATATATGATGATGATGGCAAGGATTCGCAAATTCATTGGTCGGTTTCAAGCGGTCCTTTATTGCAGGCAGAACTGATTGACAGTTCGGCTGGTAATTTTCTGAAGCTCGAGCCAATGCGCAATCAAATTGGTACAGACTGGGTTAATTTAGTTGCAATTGACAGCGCCGGTGCTTTTTCAACACAAACCTACACGATTTCGATAATTGAGCCATTGCTGGATATTAATTTGCTGATTGTCCAGATACC
>CAZXRM010000019.1:0-13647 GCA_964642595.1 uncultured bacterium | reverse complement strand
GGCATAGATTTATTATATTAAATTAAATGAAAGTGTCAATTGATTGTAATCAAAATGATAACCACAGAGAGAGCAGAGAAAGCAGAGAAAAGAATAAAGGATACTGAATGCACTGAAAAAGAATTAACGGGATTTTTTCTTACCACGAATAGCACTAATAGAACGAATTACACAAATATCTATTTTCAACCACAGATTTACCCCGCACCTATTTTTGAGATTAAATAAATAAAATGTAATATTCTTGTTTTTATACTTTACTGTTTTGAAATAGGTGCGGGGTGAACACAGATTTACACAGATTTCTTTTTTGTCATTCTGAGTGTAACGAAGAATCTCTCTTTTTGTAACCACAGGTGAATACGGAATAACACAGATTTTGTAGGGTAAACCTTCAAGTTTTTTTATTGGGTTTCAAATTTTCATTTAGGTTATAAAGATACTTCCATAAATTCATTTCTTGATGTTTCTTTGTTTGAGAGTTTACTAATAGAATTGAAGCTGAATTTTCATCAAGCCATTCCTTTATTGTATCTGTAGAATTAATATCAAATATATAAATTATTCCCCAAAGCTTTCCAAAAAGATAAATCCATACTGAATTTGCAAAGCGAATAAGAGCATGAAAACCTTTATCAATCCTATAAAGATTATGTAACGGGTCTTCAGGAGCAAAGGATGGAAAAATTCTACCTTTGAGAGGGATATTCTTTCGTCTTTCTAAATCTTCCTCAAGAATAAAACTTCTTAAAATTTCTGAGTCATCGCTAAACGCATAATGATTACCTAACTTCAAAATTGCGTACTCAAAAGCAATTTTTACAATAGCTTGCTGAAAATCATATACCGAGAACACAAATTTTGTTTCTATAGTAGGGTGAAAATCGCCTTTGTCCACAATTTTAATTTGGGGTGAAAGGCTTGATAATTTTTGTTTAACCTGTTTTGAGATTATATCATACTTCTTAGGATCTTTATAGGTAATTATCTCCACCGATATTCCTTTAATGCCCTGTTTTTCATATCTTTTCTTTAATTTTTCAAAATCGGTTTTTAAAAAATCTTCGGCAGAGAATGTTAAATGAACTGTATCTCCTTCTTGGCGTTTAGCCCATACTTTTAAATCTTGTGTTTGTTGGTTTACAATATATCTTGCATTAATTTGAGAATCCTTAAGTTTAGATTTACCAAAATCAAGGGTCGGCAATTTGCCCTTTTTAGTCTTGATGCCTCGTATAACTCTTTCACCTTTTAATAGCCAAAAATTAACAAGTTTCGCATCGATTTTAGCGAGAATTCCCGTATTACAATCTTTGCAAACTTCGTTTATAGTAGCATTACTACCCAAAGTTTCTGGGATAATATGGTCAGGTGATTTTTGTATGTCGTCTTTAACTTCTTTACAGAAAATACATCTAAAACTCATTTTTCCAATTATTTTTCTTGACCAGATTAATCTATTTTTCATTTTTTTAGATTATATGATTTTTCTAATAAAGTCAATAAATATAGTTATTATATTTAATTGTGATTGCTTTTATAAGATTGTTATATAAAAGTATGACCTGATTACAATTCGAAAATTTTTTTCAAGCCCTCTTGACAAAATGTAAGTTTTGAGCATACTAAGATATATGTTTTTATTGGACAGTTCACGGAGGAGGAATGAAACACAGTAAGTCGTTATTAATTATAATATTTTCTGTTTTCTGTATTTTTATAACTAATCAATTTGCACAGGTTAATTCTGCATGGGTAGTTCAATATAATGGACCTGGAAATTATTACGATTATGCGAGAGCTCTTGCAATTGATGGACAGGGTAATGTTTATGTAACTGGTGAAAGTTTTGGTTCAGGCACTTATTATGACTATGCAACAATAAAGTATAATTCTAACGGTGTTGAGCAATGGGTTGCCCGATATAATGGGCCAGGGAATAATGATGACTTACCGTCTGCTATAGCGGTTGACAATTCTGGTAATGTTTATGTAACAGGTCGAAGTTATGGCTTGGGTGCTTATTATGACTATGCAACAGTAAAATATAATTCAAACGGAGTTGAACAATGGGTTAAAAGATATAATGAGTCTACCAGTCACAGCGCTGGAGCGACTGCACTTGAAGTTGATAATACGGGAAATATTTATGTAACAGGCACTGGTTATTTCAATTTATGGCCTGAATTTATAACGGTAAAGTATAATACAAATGGTGATCAGCAATGGATAGCAAGATTCGATGATTCGTTATATAGTGGTAATGCGAATACTATGACGGTTGATAATTCGGGCAATGTATATGTAGCAGGTTATATTTATACTTCAGGTGGCTTCAGAGATTATGCAACAATAAAGTACAATTCAAATGGTATCCAACAATGGGTGGTATTTTATAACGGACCAGGGAATGCTGAAGATATCGTCACAGCGATTGCGGTTGATGATTTGGGTAATGTGTATATAACAGGTAGTAGTGTGGGCTCAGGTTCTTCTTATGATTATGCGACAATTAAATATAATTCAAATGGAGTTGAGCAATGGGTTGTAAGATTTAATGGACCTGCGAATAATAATGATAGGGCATTTGCGATAACTACGGATAATTTAGGTAATGTCTATGTAACAGGTTATAGTTATGGTATTGGTACAAGTTCTGACTATTTAACAATTAAGTATAATTCAAATGGGATATGGCAATGGGGAGTAAGATATAATGGAGCAGGAAATGGCACTGATGAAGCACATGCTATCGCACTGGATAATTCAAGCAATGTATATGTAACAGGTAATAGTTATATAAATCATCCGGGCTATGATTATGCGACAATAAAATATAATTCAAGTGGAACTCAGCAATGGCTGATAAACTATAATGGTCCAGCACATGAAAGTGATTATGCGACTAGTTTAGCAATTGATGGTTTAGGTAATGTTTATGTGACTGGTTACAGTTATGGAATAAATAATTATACAGATTATACTACAATAAAATATGTACAAGGTGGTGCAATTGAAGATAATGAGATTGCCACGGAGTTGCTTTCGCAACAGCGCAACGACTTCGTCGTCTATCCGAATCCGGCGCGGTCGTACTTTACTGTCCGCTGTCCGCAGACCGCAGACCGCTTACAGATTTTTGATGTGACGGGAAAGATAATGAAGGTTCAAGAGTTCAAAAGTTCAAAGGAACAAAGAGTTTCACTGGATGGGATTAAGAATGGGATTTATTTTGTAAAGGTTAATGATGTGATGGTAAAGGAGAAATTGATAGTAACAAGATAATATCAAATATCAAAAATCAAATAGCAAAATGAAAGAGTAAAATATAAAAAAACAGGTAATGTCATTGCGAGGAGCGAAGTGACGAAGCAATCTTACATCAGGAGAAGTATGAGATTGCCACGCCCGAAACGGGCTCGCAATGACAAAAAGAACTGGATTTCGTGTCAGGCCCAACGCACCAGAGTGATGTTCGGTGCGGGACAAGCACGGAATGACAAGTGACTCTAATATTATTTTGGTTTTGGGAATAAAGCAAGAAATTGTTGGATTGTGATATTTTTTACTTTCTCTAACACTTTTTCATCCAGCCCTTCTTTTTGTTCTTTAGTTCTTGTATCATTATTACTATTCTGCGATATTGAAGGGCGGGATTCATCGAGGTTCATTCTTTGCCACATAATAATACTTTCTTTGAATCGCTGAGATAATAGCGCTTGGTCTTTGTAATATAGTTTTTTGAGATTGGAAAAACATTGCCGGGCAAAGTCTTTGTAACCCTGAAATAATGCAAATGGAACTTCTAATTCATTTAGTAATTTATGGACTTCGGTCTCAACCTGCTCAATCATCACCCGATACTTCAAAAACCCGATAACCATCTTTTTCTGCTTTTCAGTAGTCGGCATTTTGCGCTTGCTTAATTTGTTCTGTTCCCGATGCACAATCTTATATACCATCCGATTGATATATTGTAAAAGCATTGGTCTGATGCCTGATTTTTGCCAGTGTGATGTATCAAGTAAAGGATTGGGTTCAGGATTTAAGACTCGGGCTAAAATATAAGAGGTAAAGTCCTGATAGATTGGGATTAAATCTATATTGATTTTATGGTCAGATAGATATTTGGAAAGCTCACGTTCTATTTTGGATTTCAGTTTATCAATATCAAGTTTGGGCGTTTTGATTTGATACTTGATTTTGTTGGCGTAAAGCGTGGCGTCTCTATCAATCTTATGTCGGAGAGCGGGTTTGATTTTTGTAGGTATATTTCTTGTTATTTCCTGATTGCGTTCAGCGGTTCTTATTTTGTTCAGTTGGTCAAAGAAAGTATTGTAAGAAGTATTACACGCTTCAAGATATAATACGATAGTTCCTAAAGATGGATTTCTAATTTTTCCTTGCTCTAATCGTGATATATAACTATGACCGACTTTAGAAGACATCCCGATTAATTCAGCGACTTTATTTTGGGATAACTTTGCTGTTTTTCTGATATCAGCAAGTAAATTACCAACTTGTTTGGTAAAAACGAACAAATTTTTAGCCATTGAGAATGTTACACGGATGTAACATAAAAATCAAGGGAAATTTTCTGCTATTTTGCTAATAGCCAATAACTAACATCCAACAACTACTTCAGATGCTGTATAGTATAGGGAATCGGCTTGCAGGTCGAAAAGGTTGTCAAATATGAGGGGATTTATTGTCTTTATTTAGATTTCAATTTCTGTTTTTATTTGGGAAGCAGGTTGGTTATTTAATTCGGTTCGTTTTACAAAATCTGATTGTTTGTGAGATGCGAAATGTGTTAAGAGATGAGGTACGAGGTCAGATATATTGTCAGTGATGAAAGGAGAATAGATATCAGAAAGGGTTCCAGATAGGGGATTACCTAAGTAAAAAATAAAAACATATTATTTTACTATAACAATCCGTTCGATAATTCTTTTTGATTCGGTATCTAAATAGATAAGATAAACTCCTGAGGGTAAACTTTTCGTGTTTAGGTCAATCTTATAGATTCCTGCTTCTTTTGTTTCGTTAACTAAAGATTTGATTAGTCTTCCATTTATATCATAGAGTTTAAGGTTTACTCTTTGGAAAGAAGGAATTGAGAAGATGGTAGCCGTAGGATTTATCCTGCGTTCGACTTTTAGCGAATAGCGGAGAGCGGAAAGCGGAGAGTATTCTTCAATTCCTGTTGAAGAGATGCTAAACACCCCATCCGACTCATCATATTGCCAGCCAGGTCCATAGGCGATGATTTTTATTTTACAGGAATCAGAATTGACACTTGGCACAGTCCAGAGAAAAGAAGTATCAGAAGCAGGGAGACAAGAAGCAAGAGGTAAGTAAGTTCGACCGTTGTCTGTGGTATAGAATAAAGACAATGAATCGCATCTTGGCGGATAGAATTTCTGCCAGCGAATGAGTTCTTGTGTGCTGTCCTGAAAAACTTCCCCGCCATTTGGTCTTAATAATCGAACTGCTTCGACTTCAAAGATTGATGTCTTACCTGAGCCTCCAACAACAATCTCATTATAACCATTTTTATTCATATCGTAGATATTGACAATGAGACATTCATTAATACCGTGGTCTTGATTCCATTGCCAGACTTGTTGAAATTGGTTATTACCAGTTGCTTTATATACATATAATTTTGTTGGAGTTGCCCAAACCAGTTCTTCGATTCCATCACCATCTAAATCACCGCATTTACTTCTTCTGCCTGTCGAGTAACCAACAGCGATTGTCTTTTGGTCAACCAGAGTTCTTTGATAAGTATTATTGTCGATTGCTTCCCACATATACAAGTAAAAAGTACTATTTCCATAAGAATAAAAGGCGACAAAGAATTCAGGTTTTCCATCGCCATCCAAATCATTTCCTGAAAAAACATCAATACCATTGGGAAGATGAACAGTATCCTGATAAGTTCTTTCATACTGATTGTCTCCGATATTTTCATAGACAGACACTCTACCCGAACTGCCTAAATCAGTTGTAGCAAAATTTTTTAAACTGTCTAAATCAAAATCATCAAAAGCAAACGACCATGCACCAACTTGAAATTGACTCCAAACCGAATCATTATGGTTATTAATAGAGTTTTCAAAGATATATGTGATGCCCGTTTCGGAAAGAAAAACAATTTCTTTATGATTGTCGTGGTCAAGATCGCAAGGGAAATAAAATGGTGGTGCTTGAGGTCTGTTGTAGGAATGTCTATACCACCATGTTAAAGATGAAGGATAATTAGAATAATTTGGACTTTCTTGAGTAGAAACAACATTATACCCTGTGTCATGATTTACTGACTCATCTATATTAGGTCCTACTAAGTCCGTTAAACTATCAATATCAACATCTCCAACATCGTAAGGACGTAAATTACCAGTTGTTATTCCTGGAGGACCTGGGTAAGCACCTGTATCTGCAAACATTAGTTTATATTGGTTCATTAAATAATGTTCCCAAACTTCCCAACGAGTTGGAATTGCTGTCTGGAAAATTATCTCATTTCTTCCATTATGGTCACTGTCACAGCATATTGGTATCCCTGAACTTCCTGTATATTGACCTGATTGGAGAAAAAAAACTCGCTTGATAGTTAGTTGTCCATAAACAGGAAAGACAATGAAACCTAAAACAACAAATAAAACGAAAAACAGTTTAATCAATCTGCTCCTTATAATGACAAGAGGGAGGAGCGATACATCTCCTCCCTCAATATTTTTCTATCTCAATAGGAGTATTCTCTTTGTCTCGGAAAATCTGTTTGTTTTTAAGCGATAAAAGTAAATGCCCTGTGCAACAGTTCTTTCTGTGTCATCTCTGCCATCCCAGGGAATGGAAAAGTTACCAGATACTTGATGCTGGTCAACAAGTGTTTTTACAAGTCTTCCTGAAATATCAAAAAGCTGAAGCAATACTTTGCTTTCAGCGGGAAGCGTATAACGGATAGCGGTTCGTAATTTGAATGGGTTTGGATATGATTGATAAAGTTTTGGTCTTTGAATTAATGTATAACCTGCACTCTGTTGTCCGCCGCCAGTAGTTGTGCTATCATTTGATTCCACCTGATATAATCTTAAATCCGCAATCAACGCTCTTCTACCGATGATTTTCTCAATCTCTTTTTCAATCTTAGTATCGTATTCGTAATATTCTTTTGGAACATTAATCCAGACAGTTTCCGGTTGATATGGTTCGGATAAAATAGTTGCGGTTAATGTGCTATCAACATAAACATCCTCAATCCAGTTACCGACACCAGTCCGATACACAATTGCTCGCATCGTATAATTATATTGAGGGTTAAGAAAAGGAAGTTTGTATTTTAGATTATTATCACCGTAATCTAATGTAAAAGTTCCTTGGGTTAGAAAGCCGTCTCGCTCAAGACAATAAGGTGAAGGTTCGGTTTTGCCAATATCAACTACGTAGTAGAGATTTCCTTTTTCTGGGGGCAGTGTTTCTGGTGTAAATTGGCGATAAAGTCCATATTTTATTGCAAACATAGATGGAAGAAATTCTTCGGTCCAAATTGCTCTAACAAAATAAGGAGGAGTTCCTAACAATGCATGTATTTGTGGGTATTTGGATGAATTTGGAGTTTGGAAAATTGGTTTGGCAGAATCTTCCTGTTCAAATTTTGCCCAGATGTCCCAGTTATCTTCAGAAATAGATTCTTGCCAAACCGTAACAAAATTGTTTGACATTACTGGATAGTTTGATTCGTTGTAAGGAGTTCGACTCTGGTTATCTGGAGGTTCCCATCTGGTTGGATCTTCGTAAGGTAACCATCTTGCTCTTCGCC
Source organism: uncultured bacterium (assembly GCA_964642595.1). Classification (GTDB taxonomy): domain Bacteria; phylum Hydrothermota; class Tepidihabitantia; order Tepidihabitantales; family CAIPLT01; genus CAIPLT01. Next base: position 5,819 of record CAZXRM010000019.1, on the reverse strand, counting down.
AGACATCGCCAGGAAATTCGCCATCAATATTAGGACCTCGCCATGCAGCATAAACATATTCTCCATATGCCTCAATTGATGGATTAGAGGCAGGTTCAGTTTGAGGATCTTGGGTTGAAATTTGATATTCTCTTGACCATTCTGGAAATCTGCCATTTCGAACATCTTCAGCATTTACTTTTCTTGCTTCTTTATAGAAAATCTGTCCGTTTTCGATATTTCTTTGCCAGACAACATGCAAATTATCTTCAGGTGTTATAGATAATGATGGTGCAAGACAAGGATCATTTTCATCAATAGCTTGCTGACAATAAGTATCAATTGTATCAAAGGCAACAAAGAAAATTCGGTCATAATTATCGGAAAAGACACCATAACCAAGGTCATTGCGCTCCGGGTTCGTTATTGCCATCATCAATGAAGGTCCAACATTGTAATCATCGGTTCTTTCGTTCTCTTCACAAGCGTAGATATCTCTTATTTTCCATGTTCCATCGGGTCTTCTAACTGCACATTTAAATACGTCTTCTTGTCCGCGTTTTACATAAAGTATCCAAGGCGTATTCCCATCATAACTTAATGCAATCGAAGGATAACTTCCCTCGCCAACAACATCCGGTGGTGACCATGTTTGCCCATAATCAAAAGAACGATCATAATAAATTGCATATTGATTTTGATATGGTCCATAAAACTGTGTCCAAACAATATGAATAATACTTTCAGAAGTGACCGCTACACAACGAGCGTTATTTAGGCTTGTAAATGAAGGAACTTGGTCATTTGTTACATTATAATCATCAGTCCAGTGTTGGGAAAATAATAGTATCGGAATGAATATGAATACAAATATTTTTATATAATATTTCATATATCCTCCTTGCGTCTTTTTTTAGATTGGACGCAATCTATAATAAATATGTATTAGATTTATAGATTTGTCAAGGATTAATTTTATTTAGAATGTTCTGCCGATTTGGAAGTGCGGTTCTCATTTTCCGACGCCTTCGTGGTCAAAGCTACATTCTGAAAAGAATATGTAGCAAAACCGTTTATAATTAGATATATTTTTAAATATCTAATTTAAGACAACTACTTTTTTAGTAAATTTTTGTTTAGATGTTTCGAGCGTATAGAAATAAATCCCTTCGGATACTTGCTGTGCTCGTTCATCTTTTCCATTCCACACCTTATTGTAAACTCCAGAACTTAACATTTCGTCAACGAGCGTCTTTATTTCTCTCCCTGATGCATCAAAGATTTTCAAGAATACTCTGGAAGGTTCAGCAAGGCTAAACGAGATTCGGGTTGAACGGTTATTAACCGGATTTGGTTTTGGGGAATAGAGCATTGTTGTAAATGGTATTTTATCCGGTTCGTCACTTGTTATGCCCGGCAGATCATAACCTTTTGCCGTGACATCGTCAACATATATTCGTAACTGATTACAGCGATATTGGAATGCGATATAGACCATATTTCCATTATAAGATGAGATATCAATCGCTTTTCTTAAGTATGTTGTAGAATTTGCTGAAATCAAACTTAAAACTGTGTATTGTACGGTGTCGTAAATATTGGCATTAGTTGATAAACGAACCAGTAATGTTTCATAGTATGAATTTGACTGTGTTCGGTAATAAAAAGTCAATGAATCATTGATTCCTACTGGACCGATTCTTGGAGTTATCATCCAATCATTATTTATTATGCTTCCAGTATCATTTTGACAGACCGCAACCCATGGCGGAGTATGGGTCGTACCATTATATATTGACCAGTAATTTGAACCCCCGTCAAAATTATATTTGGTCCAAGCCGACAAAGAAAAAGTAGTATCAGAAAAGCTTTCAGAAAGATAGGTTATATTTAGTTTGGTTTGTTTAGTTTTTTGGTCATTGGAGGGAATTTCATCGTTAATGAGGTTGGTTCGGATTTTAATTACGCAATTTTCAGAAATGGCTGGACTCCAATTTCGAAAAACTGCGGATATCGTTTCATTTGGCATAAGCGATGCGATACTTAGCGTATCAACATATCTTGTAATATTATAAGTTCCAATAATCGAGCAAACAACCGGAATATTATATTGGGTCAGTGTACCATAATTTTTAATCGAAACGGATGGTCTAATTATTGAATTAACTCGATGTAAAGATAAAGGGCAGATGATATTTCTGACACCAACGTCAACCGATGCGTGTTGAATGGTCAGCATAATATTAGGGCGAGCCGAGGTGTGAGTTAAAGAAATAGGTTGTATCTGGTCATCGGATGCCTGCCGGCAGCGATATTCGGGTGCGGTTGACGTATAACACCAATTAGGACATTGAATATATGATTGAAGATACTGTTGATAACCTTTGAGAATCAAAATCTGAAGATTGTCAACATTGTTATAGTTAAAATCATTATTCAGGATAATTGCCATCCAGCCGCTATTCGCATTATTGGTAAATGAACCGTTATAGACTTCGGTATAACCAGCTAATGAATATTCTCCGTTGGTCAACACACTATCCGCCGTGTGCTTCATATAAATTACGACATTGGTTATCGGATTAAGGTCAGAACCAATATCTTTATAATATGCAATATCAACAATGTTCCCCACCGTATTTATTTCGGATTGAAGATAGATTGCTTCGTGACTGGAATAATTAGAGTATCGGTTCATTGGTCCCAAAACAGAGTTTGAGGTTCCGGTTCCGATGATTACCTGACCGGTATTATTGATATTAGTGAGTTTTATTTTCCGGTTGTTTAATGGATTTGAATCTTGTATTAATGCAGTCCGCATTTTTATTGTGCATAGTTCGGTTATGGTTGGTGTCCAGGATTGGAAATTTACCCGCAAAGTGTCACCTGCAGAAAGGCTCGGAATATTTATGGCATCAAAGTATCTTAAAGCGCCATTGGTGCCGGCAATGGAACAGGTGACTGGAAAATTATTTTGAGTAATTGTACCATAATTCTTAATTTTCGCCTGCGGAATTATTACGGTATTGGGCTGGTGGAAATTAGTCGGACGGATAATTGACATAATGCCGACATCGCAGGCAATCGGCGGTTGAATCGTCATCGTAAGTCTCATATTCGGGCGAGCGATATTCGCGGATAAATTAGTCGGCTGTTGCATATTGCCGCGACTTTCCCGGCAACGATTGTAGGGTGAGGTTGATGTGTATTGCCACTCAGGATAACCATATTGAAGAGATTGCTGATAACCTTTTAATACTAAGATTTGAAGGTTATCTATATTGTTGTAATTAAATTGAGTGGTTAGGGAAACATTCATCCAGCCGGATGTATCATTATTAGTAAATATGCCATTGAAAACTTCGGTATAACCGTCTAATGAATATGTACCGTTAGCTAGCGTCGAGTCGGTCGTGTGTTTCATATAAATTCGGACATTTTCAAATGGCACAACATTAGTGCCGCGACCTTTATAATAAGCGAGATTCGTAATGGTCCCGAGATTATTTATTTCAGACTGGAGATAAATTAATTCATTAGTTGAGTAATTACGAGTGCGGCAAATCGGGCTGTATGAGGTTATGGTTGTTGCGGAGCCGATTATAATTTGGGCGGTATTACTAATGGTTGTTATTCCGGTTTTAGAGTCATTGGCAGGATTCATATCACCAGGATTAGCAGTTATCATTTTTACATTACATATTTCGGCGATTGTCGGAATCCACGTTGAAAAAGTCACAATTACATCATACCCGGGTCTCAAAGATATCGTTCTATTGTCAGTATATCTTAGTATTCCGTTAGACCCGAAAATTGAGCAAATAACCGGAAAATTCTCTTGTTGTAATGCACCAAAATTTCTTACCCGAACCTGAGGCGTTATTTGCTGGTTTATCGCGTGAGCGACACCAGGATAAAAAATCGAATCAATACCAACATCATTTGATAAAAGAACATTTATTGTACTTCGGGCAGTATCATTTCCCCGCCACTGGTCAGAAGCAAGAGCAGTATAAGTAATTATTGAATAACTGCCGATAACCGCACTCCATGCCGGAAAATTTATTGTGAATGTATCATCCGCACCTAAAATTATATTTGAGACAGATTGGTTATAGACATTACCAATCTTGAAAAATACCGGAAAAGTATCAGTATGACTGCCGAAATTTTTCACCATTACTTTTGGGATAACATTGGTGCCAGATGCAACAAAACCCTGTGGTTCAATTAATGAAAAAATGCCGACATCATGTGCAATACCCCCGGGTCGTATTATTACATTTTTTTCATAAGGGACCGAGTTGCGTGCGGTTACGGTAACTGACATTGTTCCTGGTGATGGTAAATATAAGGAAAAGGAAACTTGTCCGGCAGTATTGGTATAACCGTATTGGTAATTAATTGTATCTATCATTACACAAACCATTGCATTAGACACAGGATTCACACCCTGTTGAACCAAGACCGAATAAGTTTGACTACCGGTTTCAATGATTGTATCATGAATTACGGTAAGCAGTTTTGGTGTCGCAGTCCATAGGTTCAATTCCGGGTCGCCGTATAAATTCCATTCCTGATAACGGGTCGTTGAATAGTTGGGTAAGCGTAAGGAATCAAGAATAAATTTTGCTCTTTTAAATGCATCGCCCATTTTATAAATGCCATCCTGGAAAACCGAACGAAAAAATCCCTGGGAAACTGCACCTCGTAATCGCGCCAAACCCGAACCGCTGGTTGCAACCGTGGTGCCCAAAAAACCGACTGCACCTTTCAGATTCGTCGCCGTGCCGGCATTTAAGAATCGGTCACCTTGATAACTAGTCATACCAAGGTCCATTGTTGCGCAGGTAGCAGAAACAATGACCGGCAGTTTAAAACCGTTACTGGTCGCTTCCGGGTCAACCGTAAAGGGCGCCCACCAATTGACTGTTGTTTGACCACGGTAAAGGACAAATGCTCTTCCATCATTAATTGCATCAATCACATTTGTACCAGTATGACCTGAAATTCGAGAGAATGAATCAATATAAACATAATTATTGTTACGCCATAATGTGTGCGCATATCGAGCATCATTCCAATAAACTGTGTCAGGATGAGTAGTTCCATCTTCATCAATAACAGTTGTTCCTTTTCTGAACCATATCGAATCAGTTAAGAATGGTGTGCGTTCATAGCTGAGGGTCTTTGCCACGATTGTACTGCATTGACTGGGCGTTGTACAAGGAAACCGCCCGATACTGAGTTCGATTAAATAGTTGCCCGTTATATCTGCAAAATAATCATCATAATCACCGGAATTCGGTAAAACAGTTCCTAATCCAGCTAATAAAACATATTCAGGTCTTAGTTCCCAAGTATTATAGGCATTTTGTATATAACTTTTTATTTGGGCGGCTGAATTACCGATTACGGATATTGGTATGACCTTTGCCATAAGTCCTTTTTTAGTTTTCCAATCGGCTAATGGTTGGACTGCCTGGATAAAATTATCCGGAGCAATAATTAAATATTTCGCACCTTGAATTGCTATAACCTGTGACGTACATAATATCACAGCGATAATTAATATGGTTTTTTTCACCAAACTGCCTTATTCATATTAGAATGTTCTGCCGATTTGGAAGTGCGGTTCCCATTTGCCACCGCCATCTCTATCAAAACCATATCCAAAGTCAAATCCCATTAAGCCAAGCATTGGAATTTCCAATCTTACGCCAACACCGGCACCGCGCTTTAAGTTCGAGACATTGAAATCCCGGAATGAGTTCCAGGTATTACCAGCATCAACAAAGGCAAGGAATGCGAGTTGGGGAGAAGGGCGGAATTTGAATTCG
>CAZXRM010000018.1:1400-13885 GCA_964642595.1 uncultured bacterium | reverse complement strand
GTCGGCTTGGAATTTGCCACGATTTATAACCGACTTGGCAGTCGCACAACAATCATCGAAATAATGGACCAGATTTTACCGGGCACGGATAAAGAAATTGCAAATCACTTGATGCAGATAATGAAAAAACAGGGAGTCCAGTTTCTATTAAGCACCAAAGTATTAAAAATTATCAAGAATGGCAAAATCGAAATTACTGCCCTCCACGACAACGAAGAAATGAAATTAACTGCGGATAAAATTATGATTTCAGTCGGACGCATACCCAATACGGATAATCTTGGATTAGAAAATACTGATATCAATTTAACTAATAAGAAATTTATCAAGGTTGACGAAAATTTTCAAACGAGTTTAGAGTCAGTTTACGCAATTGGTGATATTATCGGACAACCGCTTTTAGCCCACAAAGCAATGGCGCAGGGAGTTTATCTTGCCGAAAAAATTTGCGGGTTGCCTGAAATTCATCCACCTCAAATAATTCCCAACTGCATTTATACTGACCCAGAACTTTCATTCATCGGTTTATCCGATTCTGAAGCAATAAATCAGAATTATGAAATTGCGGTCGGCAAATGTCCGTTATCCGCAATTGGCAAAGCGCATGCGATAGGTCAGATTGACGGTTATGTTAAAATTATAATTGATAAAAAAACCAAACTGGTTTTGGGTGCTCAGATTCTGTCAGCTAATGCTTCGGATTTAATCAATGAAATCAGTTTGGCAATGAGTTCCCATCTGACGATTGATAAAATAATTGATTCAGTTCATCCCCACCCGACTTTGTCTGAAGCAGTGCAGGAAGCATGCGCTTCGGCTTTGAAAAAATCAATCCATACCATAAACAAATAATCGTGAAACAGCCAAACCTGAGTTTTATTGACTTGGGTATTACTGGTTATCAGGAAACATTAAACCAGCAAAAAGCATTATGGCAAAAACGGGTCAATGACCAAATTCCCAATACTCTGTTATTGACCGAACATTTACCCGTATTTACTTTAGGCAAGCACGGTAAACTTGATAATCTTTTAATTTCACAGGATAAATTACTCGATAAAAAAATCGGGCTGTATCGGATTGAACGCGGTGGCGACATCACTTTTCACGGACCGGGCCAGCTGGTCGGTTATCCGATTTTCAAGATTGAACAATTAGTCGGTGTCAAAAAGTTTATCCAGAGAATTGAACAATGCCTGATTAAAACTCTTGCTCATTTTAATATTCATGCTTTTATTAACCCGCTATATATTGGTGTGTTCACTGATTATGGCAAGATTGCTTCAATTGGCATTGCAATCCAGAAAAGAGTATCTTTTCACGGCTTTGCGTTGAATGTCAATACTGACTTGTCTTATTTTGATTTAATCAATCCCTGCGGGCAAAAACAAATCAAGATGACTTCGATGCAGAAAATATTAGATAAAAATATTGATATAAATTCAGTCAAAGAAAAAATTAGACAAGAATTTATCAATCTGTTTAGTCTGAATATAACTTAAGATTTTTTTCCTTGTATCTGTCTAATCAGTTTAGTCCGTGGTTAAATTTATCAGGGTCGGATATAAAATAAGATTCGGTTTGACTTACCGATATTGCCAAAATTATCTTTTAGCGAAACCTGCCATAAATAACGTCCATTGGCTAAGTACTTGTGAACAAAAATCGAAGTATCGCTCGAAACAATTCCCGTCGTATCAAACACTGAAATCGGCACTGGATTGATTTCACTCAAATAAAACACTTCAACTTCATAAGTAAATGGAAAATAGGCATTGAAATAAGACCAGACGCAATTAAAATTATTCGAGACTGTATCTTCGACCGGATACACTTGTTCTGGTACATTGTAAATTATTCGTGTTAATTGATAAGGTGCTGATATTGTTTGCTGGTCTGGCTTGCTATAAACGATAAAATAACAATCTTTGCCGATTAAGTTCTCCAGATTGGCGCCAGGCAAATATTCGGCTTGAATTGTTCTTTTATAATTATTATTGTAATCATAATTTAAGGCAATCGAATAATATAATGACGGAACTGAAACAACGATACTGTCAATATCACCTGGTCCGTCCGCATCAATGACATGCACGCTGAAAGTTACGCTGAAAATATCACCCGGAAATGGTCGAAGTTGCTCGTATTGGGAAGTGATTGATTCGGCACTGAATTGCGGTAACGCATTGAGCAAAAAATTGAATGTATCGAATTGATTAATCCCGATTTTGATTATTTGTAGATAATCGGCATAATTTGATTTAGTCACTGAAATTTGTGCCGAATCGCCCTGCTCGATATCATAATAATAGCGCAAATCATAATTGCCGTTGCTATCCGAACTTACGATAATGGTTTTGCCGATATTTTGAAAAATCAAAGATACTTGTGCTGATTTAATCGGGTTGCCGACTTTGGTCATTACCCGTCCGATTATCTGGCTCTGTTTTTTATTGGGTGAATTTATATCATATGGATTATCGCGCTCAGGCGAGCAGGTTAAAATAAAATTACATAATATAAATATTACAACCGCAAACCATACCGCACTTTTTTTACTCACCACATTTTATTTTAAATCAAATCATATTTATGTCAATAGATTCCATCTGTACTTATCTGTGTTTTAAGTCCGATAACCGCATAATTCCGACCAGTCAAACTTTGTCTTCGGGCAGAATGAAATAATTCTTTATTACAAAAAGTGCACATATTTAAATCTGCAATTTTTATTAATCCCAGATTATCCAGCATTGTTTCATTTGTCTTTTTCAAATCAAGATACATTTTATCCCCCCGATTAATAATTGCGTCTTTGATATTATATTTATTTATTAATGGTTGGAATATCTCGACTAAATCCTGTTTTATCTCATAACAGCATTTATTAATTGACGGACCAAATGCATAATAGATTTGATTATAAGACAGATTGTATTTTTTTTTGATAGTTTTTGCCATTTTACAGCCAATAGTTTTGAGCGTTCCTTTCCAGCCGCTGTGCACAATTCCGATAATCCTGGCATCATAACTGCAAAAATAAATCGGCAGGCAGTCGGCTATTTTAACGCCTAGATAAACATTTTTTTGGTCAGTAAACAAACCATCACCCTCTACCCTATTTTGCAAAAAATTATTGTCCGGAATATAGATGATATTATCCGAATGAGTCTGAAATAAAAAATTAATCTTGCCAATATTTAATTTGCTTTCGATTGATAATAAATCTTGTCCTGACTTCTTGGTTGTAAAAATTAGTTGTAAATTTTTAAATGAACGTTCATTAAAATTAAGGTGAAAATATTCAAAATCTTTTTCTTGATATAGATTCCAGATATGTTTCAATGAATTTTCAAATCTCTTATGACAAGTTGAATTTTTGATTTGCCGGCAAAATCGTGCTCATCAAAAGTATAAGCGATATCAACATGGTCTTCTTTACCCGTTTGCAGTTTCAATATCTCACTACTTCGACCATAAGCGATTGCCTCTCGAACATCACTCTTATTTTCTCGCACTCTGAATTTTAAATGGTCTTTTCCAAACTTTCTTGGAAATCCAACTATCTCTAACCCTTGTGTTATAAAGATGGGGATGGGATTTTCCTGTCCAAATGGTTCAAACCGTTTCATAATATCAAGCAACTCTTTTGTAACCTGTTTCAAGGCAATCATTGCATCAATATATAATTTACGCTGGAGCATTTCCTGAGAAAGATTTGTTTGGGCATATTCCTGCATCTTATCCGAAAAAGATTGTATCCCGTCTTTTGATAAAACAACTCCGCACGCATATTTATGCCCGCCAAATCCGAGTAAATTATCCTGGCAGTATTTTAGCGCCTGATAAATATTAAAACCCGGTATTGACCGTCCTGAACCTTTGGCTTTATCTTCTTTGATTGACAGAAGAATTGTTGGACGGAAATATCGCTCTACGATTCTTGATGCGACAATACCGACTACACCTTCGTGCCAATTTTCATTACCCATCACCAATATTTTATTCTGTGCTAGATTCTTGTCTTCAATATATTGAATTGCGCTGTTGACAATCTCGTTTTCCAGATTCTGGCGTCGGGTATTTTCATGATTTAATTCCTGGGCAATAATATCCGCTTCGTTTTTATCGTCAGTAATCAGCAAACGCACAACTTTTTCCGAGCCGGATAACCGTCCCGACGCATTAATGCGCGGTCCGATGATAAACCCGATATCATAAGGCGTTATCTCTTTTTTATAAAGACCCGTGACTTTTAATAAAGATTGAATGCCAATTTTTGAACTTCTACCTATTTGCTTTAATCCGAAATGAGCCAGCACGCGGTTTTCATCAATCAATGGTACAATGTCCGCAATCGTGCCTAATGCAACCAAATCAAGATGTTCTGCCAGCGCTTCTTTGGTCTGATTAAATACTGAAAATAATGCCCAAACCAGTTTGAATACAACACCGACTCCGGATAAATCAGAAAAAGGATATTCTGAATCTTTTCGTTTGGGATTGATTATTGCATAAGCATCCGGCAGAATCTCTTTAGTCTCGTGATGGTCGCAGACACTTACATCAATCCCGTTTTTATTGGCGAGTTCAATCTCAACAAAATCGGTCGTGCCGCAGTCAACCGTGATAATTAAATTAAATCCCTGTGCCTTGGCGTAAAGTATTCCGGTTTCGGATAAACCATAACCTTCTCTTTGCCGGTGCGGGATGTAAAAGGAAACTTTAGCACCGAGCGTTCTTAATGCCCTTAGTAACAATGCGGTTGATGTCACACCGTCAACATCATAATCACCGTAAACTAAAATATGCTCTTTATTTTCAATTGCCTTGACTATTCTTGATACTGCTTTATCCAGGTCTGGTAATAATTTCGGCTGATGCAATTGACCTAACGATGGATTAAGAAAATCATTGATTGCTCTAACTGTCGTATAATCGCGTTTAAATAATATTGAAACGATAAATTTGGGTAAATCCAGCGCCTTGGCAATTTCTTCGATATTGGTATTTTGTTCTTGAATCTGGTTAACAATCCATTGATATGAATTATTGAATTTTCCGCTGTGATTATTTCTCATTTAATCTACTATACATTTAAACATTCACAAGGTCAAGAGCATCAGGTTGGTCTAAAATAGTGATTGACTTTTCAATCATTTTCGATATACTAATTTTTTATATTAATAATGATAAAATCTAATAATTTAAATAATAATTGGCTTATGGCAAAATGCTATTGGCTAAAAAACTGGAGGAAAAATAATGGCTGATAATAAAGAAATCTATAATCCACCAGCAGAACTGGTAAAAAATGCTAATGTTACGAAATTTATGGAAAAACACGGATTGAAAACACTTGACGAACTTCTTAAAAAAGCAGAAAACCAGGAATGGTTCTGGGGCGAAATGGGCAAAGAGCTGAAATGGTACAAACCATTTGATAAAGTGCTGGAATGGAATCTGCCTTTTTCCAAATGGTTCTTGGGCGGAAAATTCAATATTGTTGATAATTGTCTAGACCGACATATGAACACAAAAATTGCCAATAAGGTTGCATACATTTATGAACCCGAGCCAGAAACCGAAAAAATCGAAAAATGGACCTATGCTCAACTTAATACCGAAGTCTGCAAACTCGCCAACGCCCTAAAAAAACTCGGTATCAAAAAAGGTGATAGAATCACCATCTATTTACCAATGATTCCGCAACTGCCAATTGCAATGCTTGCCTGTGTTAAAATCGGTGCAATCCATTCGATTGTTTTCTCCGGTTTCAGTGCTGGTTCGCTAAAAGACCGTATTAACGATGCCGAAGCCAAAATACTAATCACATCTGATGGTGCTTATCGCCGAGGCAAATTAGTCGGATTAAAACCAAATGCCGACGATGCAGTCAAAGATTGTCCGTCCATTCAGCATGTTATTGTTTTTAACCGTGCTCATTCCAAAGTCAATATGACTGCTGGTCGCGACCTTTGGTGGCACGAAATTACCGTTAAAGAATCGGATAAATGTACAACTGAACAACTTGATTCTGAAGATGTACTTTATACTCTTTATACATCTGGTACAACCGGCAAACCTAAAGGTATTGTGCATGTCCACGGTGGATATGCCGTAGGTTGTTACACAACTCTGAAGTTTATCTTTGATTTAAAGGAAAATGATATCTGGTGGTGTGCTGCTGATATCGGTTGGGTCACCGGTCATAGTTATATCGTTTATGCACCTCTGATGCTTGGCATAACTTCAGTTTTATATGAAGGTGCACCAGATTATCCGGATGCCGGACGATGGTGGAAAATGATTGAGCGGGAAAAAGTGACCGTATTCTATACATCACCCACCGCAATCCGAATGCATATGAGATATGGTGAGTCGTGGGCAAACAAATATAACCTGAAAAGTTTAAGATTACTCGGCAGTGTCGGCGAACCAATTAATCCTGAAGCATGGCGATGGTATTACAAACATATAGGCAAAGACCATTGTCCGATTATGGATACCTGGTGGCAGACTGAAACTGGTCATATCCTAATTACACCATTACCAATTACCCCTTTAAAACCCGGCTCGGCAACTAAACCTTTCCCCGGAGTTAAAGCCGATGTATTTAATCATGAAGGCAAAAAAATTAAACCTAATGAAAACGGATTTGCTGTATTGATGTCACCCTGGCCCGGTATGTTAAGAACATTATACAAAGACCCAGAGCGTTACAAACAAGCATATTGGTCTCGATTCCCAAATGTCTATCTGACCGGTGATTCCTGTACAATGGATGAAGATGGATATTTTTGGTTTAGAGGTCGCGCTGACGAAGTGTTAAATGTTGCCGGACACCGTCTTGGCACGGCTGAAGTCGAAAGTGCTTTGGTTGCACACGCCGCGGTTGCTGAAGCAGCAGTAATCGGTGTTCCGCACGAAGTCAAAGGTGATGTGCCTAAAGCATATGTAACTTTAAAAGTAGGTTTTACTAAATCAGAAGAACTCAAGAAGGAATTGAAAGATTGGGTTTCCAAAGAAATCGGTCCGATTGCCCGTCCTGAAGAAATCGAATTCCGCGACAAACTACCCAAGACCCGTTCTGGTAAAATTATGCGGCGTCTCTTAAAAGCTGAAGCACTCGGTAAACCGATTGGTGATGTCTCAACCTTAGACGAATAAATAAATCTAAAGAATTAACCACTAATGGCACTAATGGTGCTAATATCACGATTAATGAAAAAGAAATTTGTATTTATTCGTGTCATTCGTAGTAAAGAAAATTTGGAGGAAAAATGAACGATAAATTAGCTAATCCTGCACCTTTAGGACTGCTTGGATTTGGTATGACAACCGTTCTCTTAAATTTGCACAATGCCGGATTATTTGGATTAGGAACTATGATACTCGCAATGGGAATATTTTACGGCGGACTCGCCCAGATTTTTGCTGGTATTATGGAATTCAAAAAAGGTAACACATTTGGCACGACTGCGTTCTGCTCCTATGGACTTTTCTGGTTGACATTAGTCTTTTTACTCGTTATGCCTAAAATTGGATGGTGGGATGTTACCAATATTAAAAGCGCTATGATGGCATACTTTTTCTTCTGGGGACTTTTCACATTCTTGATGTATATCGGCACATTAAAACTAAACCGAGCTCTGCAGTTTGTCTTTTTAAGTCTGGCAATTCTTTTCTGGCTCTTAGTAATAACCGAAGCAACCGGCTCGGTCGCAATTAAAACGATAACTGGCATTGAAGGAATTATCTGCGGTCTTAGTGCGATTTATACTGCAATCGCTCAGGTATGGAATGAAATATATGGAAAAGAAGTTCTGCCGATTGGGGCAGTAAAAAAAGAATAAATAAAAGATTAACACTAATTACACGAATTCTGCTAATGACACGAATGAAAGATTTTATAGCTTCTATTAATTATTCGTGCAATTCGTTTATTTGTGATATTCGTGGTCAAATTTTGTTTGTGTAAATAAGGAGACTATATGAAAAAGAAGAAAAAGCCCGTAAAAAAGGCTAAGAAAATAATCAGGAAAAAAGCAAAACCGGTTAAGAGAGAACTTACGGCTGAAGAAAAAATTGCCCTGGCAAAAAAACCTGGTCAGGATGCGATGAGACTTCATCCATTCTTTAGAGGTAAAATCCAAATCGCACCGAAATGCGTAGTCCGTGATTTTCATGATTTTGCTATCTGGTACACACCTGGTGTTGCCGAACCGTGCAAGGACATAAAAGCCAATCCAGAAAAAGTTTGGGAACATACAAACCGAGCTAACACTGTCGCAGTCTTGACCGACGGCACAAGAGTATTAGGTCTTGGCGATATCGGTCCAGAAGCTTCTTTGCCGGTTATGGAAGGCAAAGGACTTCTATTTAAATATCTGGGTGGCGTCGATGTTTTTCCAATTGCAATAAGAACCAAAGACCCCGAAGAATTTATCAAATTTGCCAAACTGATGGAGCCAACTTTTGGCGGGTATAATCTGGAAGATATCGAACAGCCCAAATGCTTCTACATTCTTGATACCTTACGCAAAGAAATGAAAATACCGGTCTGGCATGATGACCAGCAAGGAACTGCCGCAGTTACAGTCGCCGGTTTAATCAACGCCTTAAAAATTGTCGGCAAAGACCCGAAAAAAGTAAGAGTTGGAATGATTGGCGCAGGCGCTGCTGGTATCGCCTGCCTGCGGGTTATGGTCGCTTATGGTATTAATCCGGCCAATGTCATAATGACTGACATATATGGCATTGTCCACAAGAACCGCCCTGAGTTTGAAAAACATTTTACTTACACCAAAGACTTGATTTCTAAAACTAATGCTGAAGGCAGAAAATCGGAACGAATTGAAGATGCGATTCCCAAGACAATGGAAGATATGGATGTGGTGATTGGTTATTCCAAACCCGGACCAGACACGATTAAGAAAGAATGGATTAAACGTATGGCAAAAGACCCAATTCTCTTTGTCTGTGCCAACCCAACTCCGGAAATCTGGCCCTGGGAAGCAAAAGAAGCCGGTGCGAAAATTGTTGCGACTGGTCGAAGTGATTTCCCGAATCAAGTCAATAACTCTCTGGGATTCCCTGGCATATTCCGAGGTACACTTGATGTTAACGCTCGAACGATTACCGATGAAATGTGTATTGCCGCTGCAGTTGAATTGGCAAAAGTAGCTGAAGACCGAGGTCTAAGAGAAGACTATCTGATTCCAAATATGGATGACTGGGAAGTATTCCCGCGTGAAGCAGTCGCGGTTGGTATGAAAGCAATTGAACAAGGTGTTGCTCGAATTGTAATGACCAAAGAAGAACTCTACAAAAAAGCATCAGCAATAATCAAAAACGCTCGCAATATGTCAAAAGCGCTAATGAAACAGGGATTCATTCCTAAATTACCAAAAGAATAATAAACTAATAAAACTATATTAGGGCTAACAGCAATGTTAGCCCTTTTTATTTCTGAAGGTAGGATAGGGACACTTCCCATATTTCCAAATGAGTATTTTATATGAACATTATAAGTTCAGGACCCAAAATAGTGAATTTTATTTACTTCTTTAATATTCATAATCTTACATACTCTACTTGCAGGTAGAATAATTATTGAGTGATTTTTTCATCTAAGTCACTAAATTCCAACTCTTAATCTCTAAAAACAAATGACATAGGGGTAGTGTGGGGTAAGTGAATGTAAGTGTTTAGCAGCGAGTAATGAGAATCGTTGGAAAAGACTTTTAGTAAATCATTTACATAGACTTGTAATTAGGTTGCATAAAAGATTTATAAAAATACAGGTTGATGTGCAAGTAAAGATATTAGTAAATAGGATTTTAAATATGGATGGCGGATGAGTTCAGAGATGACATTTAGATTATCATTTGGGATGAGATGTGAATTGAGATGAGGAATGATATAAGAAAATCCAAAAATCAAATTGCAAAAATTGTGCTTAATTAGAGATTGCCACGCCTACGGCTCGCAATGACAAAATACAGTATTTAACTGTGTGCATCTGTGGTTCAATTGTTCGTATTTTCGTGGTTAATAAATAAAAATAGCGCCACGGGGATTTGAACCCCGGTCTTTTGGCTGAGAACCAGATGTCCTAGGCCAGACTAGACGATGGCGCCATAAGCAAATCAAAAATTAAATATCAAAAATTAAAAATTACTTATTCTGTTCAAAGAGCAATTTGGATAGTTCGATGACCAGTTCACTTTTTAACGAACTGATTATTCTATCCAGCGAGTAATTTAATTCTACTCGACCTTTTTTTATAATCAAGCCATTAGATAAATTATCACTTATTTGCAGTCTTATATCAGGTAATATTTTCTGAAGTTTGTCAACATCTCTTTTTGATACGATAATTAAAGAATTGTTATCCGCATTTTTCGATATTATGTCTTTTAAAGAATTGGTATAAGTATCAGATGCAATAAATTTATCCTTTGCTTTTTTAAAAACCTCATCAATTATCGCCCATTTCGTTTTTAATATTGCTTGTTGAGCAGAAAGTTCCGCATTAGAAATTATTTGCGTCTTAATCAGATTTTGTTCTTGTTCAATTTTATCGTTGTTTTCCAGGGTAAGTTGTCTGATTTGTTCATTAGTGATATCCTTCAGTTTCTGAATTTCTTGATTGTATTTATCTTTTATTTCCTGTGCCTTTTTTTCCGCTGATTCAATAATTGTGTTTGTCAGTTTATCAAGTGACATTTATTATCCTACTTTAACACCCATCTGCAAAAAGATTGTAACGAGTAATCCGAGCACTGCGTATGTTTCAACCATTGCACCATAGATAACGGCTTTTACTGATTCGCTTGGTCTTTTCGCAACCAACTCACAGCCAGAAGCGCAAACTTTTCCTTGCCAGATTGCTGACAATAACCCGGCAAAAGCAACTGGCAGACAAGCGCCAAACATCTGCAAACCTTGTCCTAGAGTAATCGCAACCGGCGTGCTCAAAAGTCCGAGTTTCATAATTCCAAGAAAGCCGGCTAAAAATCCGTAAAATCCCTGCGTGCCGGGTAAAACAACCAGAATAAATAACCCGCCGAACTTTTTCGGGTCTTCGGCTAAAACACCGTTAGCAACTTGTGCTGCAAGTCCAATTCCAATTGCTGAACCGATTCCTGCCATTAATGCCGCAAGTCCGCAACCGGCAATTGCAATTGCTAAACCTAAAGGGTCAACCATTCTTCCTCCTATAATAATATATATTTTTGCCACTGAGGGCACTGAATTCACTGAAGTTATTTTTAAATTTTAATGTCATCATTTAGTTAAATTATTATTCTATCAACATCAATCTTTGATTTACCAAAATTTATTAATAATCCAAGACGAATTTTGGTAGCGTTTAGATAAGATATTAATTGAGCGCGATGAATATCTTCGAACGATTTAACAGATTTTAATTCAACAATTACTTTACCTTCAACTATTAAATCAATTCTATGTTCACCAACCTTTTCACCTTTGTAAAATATCTCTATTAATTTTTGAGATTCATATTTTAAATTCTTTTGTGATAGTTCTTTTAGCAGAGCACTTTCATAAACATTTTCCAAAAATCCCACACCTAATACTTTATGGACTTCGATTGCCGACTGTATTATTTTCTCGGTTAAAGATGATTCTAAGTAGTTCTTGTATTTTTCAGTGGCTTCAGTGTTTTCAGTGGCTAATTTCATATTCTATTCCTTAATTGTAACATATTTATTTTCTCTTTGGAACGGTGTAAATCTCTCTCCACCGCCTGTAAAAAATCTTGGAAAAAACTCAACGTAATTTAGTCGTAATGAATGAACAAATGCACCAAGAATGTTTATTAATAAATTATAAGTATGCCCGCCGATTAGAATTATTATAGCAAGGATTATCCCCGCAACCGGTATTTTTATCACCATCCAGGCAATTGTGTTTATTGCCATTCCAATTCCAGCGGTCACCATTCCCAGCGCCATTAATCGGATATAAGATAAAATAACGCCGAGAAAACTTGTTCCGCCGTACAATGTGTAAAGTCCCCAGATAATATTTTTTATTAGTTTTCGATTACCGGCTGATAGCATCGCAAATATCAATGACAACAAAATGAAAATATAGACTGAAGAGTTAAACATCGCATAACCAATAAATGACGCAACTAATCCAGCTAAGAAAAGAAATGAAACAACCTTGAACTTTTTCTCTCTAATTTGATTAATCATTGATAAAATTGATAATCCGAACAGACTACTAAAAAGCATTACCTTGCCCAAAATCCAACTCGCTTCCAATGTTGGTAATACTAACATTTTTAGCTTTGCGGCAACCAAAATCAAACCGCCAAGAAAAGTGATAAACCAAGCCACTTGATTAAAAATTAATTGCTGATTCCTTCGCGTAAAAGCGATTATGAGTGCAACTGCCAAAAGAATAATCAAAATAATATATGGTTTTATAACTACCGGGAAAAACTTACC